>DASXMJ010000121.1 GCA_036495685.1 Candidatus Binataceae bacterium
TCACGCGGTCGCCCTGTGAAACGAGGCAACCCAAGGATCCGACAATCAAATACGTAACAGTGCAGTCATCAGCGAGAAGGGACGGTGACACCCCGTCCCCCGGTAGCTGTAGTGGGAATTCGGCTCGCCACACGGTCGTGCGAAACTGGGACCGAACGCGTAGGCGTACCTCCACGGCGATTCGAAACGCTACTTGAGCCACCGGATGAACAGACGCCTGGCACCATACATTGTGCATTGCTGAGGCAGGGAGAGCCCGTATTCGCGCACCTCGCTGGCTGTCCAACACAGCGCGCCCCCCAATTGCACTGTGAATTCGCCGAGCAACGTACTCCGATGAGTTTCGGATTGCCGCTCCTACAGACGGCATCGTTGCCTCGATCACCTGTGGCCGAAGCGCTTTCCGTTCGCTGTCGCGTTGTCATTCTCGATTGGTCACGCGTCTCGTTGCGCGTTTCGCGCGTATGGTTTTGCACGCGCGCCGCGTCAGTGCTGCGACTCTCGTAACCAGTGGGCGGACTCTCGTAACGAGTATTGTTTGAAGCTGGTCGCGACGAAGAGGGTATCGTGTTCGAGACCCGCGGTATAACCTTGACCGAGTGACCGGGGAGGTTGCCCGCGCTAGCGCGCCCCTGGAAAAAAGCGACTCCCGCGGAAAGCATCAGCACAGCGAAGCCGTTGAGCACGCGACGCTTCATTTGAATCCCCTCTACCCGTTTTTAGTCCTCAGCGTATTAGTGTAGCCAAAATCCCGAGAAGTAAAAGGCGTGAGCCTGCTCCTCGAGCGGGAGACGTTGGGTGTTCGTTTCACCGCCAGACGCCTGGGCAGTCACCTCAATTGAACCCTCATCAGGCTGGCACAAACGCCTGTAGGCCGCAAACGACCCGTGCCACTTTGACTCCTAAGCGAACTCTCGCCGACAGCTCCAGATTTCTTTCGAATCAATCAACCAGTATTAGGATCGCGAAAAAAGCCGCACGCAGCGCCAAGGGCTGTATTCCAAACACATTTCGTGTGACAGATCTGCCTATGGGAATCTGGGTTAAATCGAGCTTAATCACGTTCGTGAGTCTAATGTTCTTGTTCCTATTGACCAGTAATCCGGGCGTGTTCGCGCAGGCATTCGACCCGGCTCAGATCCTCCAGCATCCCCAGTCTTACGACGGCAAGCGCCTGACCGCGTCAGGGACAGTGCGGCACGTCTTCGCGCAAACCACTCGACAAGGTAAAGACTATACGACGTTCGACCTATGTGACGACGTATGCATGAAGGTATTCGTATGGGGACATCCCAGATTACGCGTAAACCAACGCCAGTCCGTCTCGGGGAAGTTCGAGACCATGAAACGCGTCGAGGCGCAGACTTTTGAGAATGTACTAGAGACGCAAGAAGGATCAATTCGATAGCAAATTCGCCTTGCTCTCCAACCGATGACTCCGGCAAGCCCGGGCGCCCATAGTGATTCGCGAATCTTGACTGCGCCGACTGCACCCCTATCGCAGCCGAAGATACTCTGCCTGTTGCGCTGGCCGCGAGGACAGGTTGGCCGATACAGTTGCGAAATTCAGTTCGATGATACTGGGCAGATTACGTCCTTAACTGATCAACGGAGCATGCTCGCTTAGCGCTTGGTTTTTTTTCGAGGAGAACACCGGTATGCACGGTGATGTTTTTGCCTGAGCGTCAACTGGCCCTACTCGAGGGCCCGGTTGTTCAAATCATCACAGTTCGGTTCAAGAAAAGGCTCCTGGTTAACAGCGCCCACATTCCGACCTCGGGGGTACAGTGCCGAGCCCCACGCTGGTCTTTGCGGACGTGACGCTCAGCTCCAACAGCAACGCCACCTTCGCCAGCATCGACGGGCCGTGGGGCCCGGTCTTCGACACGGCCGGTGATCTGTGGTTTTCGAACGAGGGCATTATTCTTAACGGCGGACCCTCGGTGGTGAAGTTCGCGGCCAGCTCCCTGACGGCGAGCGGCACACCGACGCCCGCAACTCGGTTCACTCCAACCACGACCAGGACTGGTGTCACATCGCCGACCTACAGGAGTCAGTATGGACAGTTTGGGAAATCTGGCCGTCTCCAACGATGCCAACAACAGCATCGCGATTTTTAGGGCCAGGCAACTCAAAGGAAGCGGCGCGGTAAATCCAGGGACCTTCCTTATCGTGCCGCTACCACCCTCAAGGCGCCTACGGGCCTCATCTACGGACCCAACCTCCGGGCCACGCCCTAAAGGTAGTCGCGGCCGTTTTTAGATCTCTATTTCGCTAGGGCCCACCTCGAAGAGCCAGTGCGGACGGACCGTGCTGGCTCTCCTCAATTAGCTTTCGACCTTGATTCTCTTTGGCGCTCGATGGCACGGACTCTTCCCATGCCTTCGCGATAACTGCCTGCTGCACCAAATCCGGACCTCTCGAAAAGGTCGTGCTTGCGACCTGATCACCTCAGAGAGTCGGCTCGTTCACGCTGACTCGGCGATTCGCTTCAAACTGATCGCGACTGGCTGGTTACTCGAGCGTATCGACAGGCTGGCGTAGCCTCCAACTGACTCTTTACGTGATAGTTTCGCGAGTGTCACTCTGAAGAGAGTGTAAAAGGGGTGACCGTGAAAAAGATCCTTTGCTTGACAGGGGCTCTGCTCGCACTTGCCACTACGGCTGTCCCGCATGAATCTGCTCTCGCTCAGGGCACGCAGATTATCGAGAACATTTTTTTTGCGAACAACAACGCGCCACCGGGTCCGTGCTCGAATGCTGGCCAGAACGCTTTCGGCTACACACCGCCATACAATGATGTGTTGTTTACCGACCCGCAGTGGGGTGGCGTCTACCAGGAGATGATTCGTACCGTTCCCGGTGGAGCGAGCGATCACAATTTCTACTACTGGCGCAACTCCTTCAATGCCAATGGCACCTTGATGCTTGGAATTCAGAGTCCTCCGTCAACCAACGGCACCATGAAACCGTGGATAGTGGCGTTGTTCGATGGAAATGGCTGCTTTCTAAAACCGCTCTATGTCGCAGCGGGAGCGTCCGCCGACACACCTTCATTTAACTGGCGTGCGAATTGGTCTCGTACCGATCCCAACGTGTTTTACACAACTGGAGTTAGCGGACCGTGGCCGGGGATTAACCATCTGAGTCCTCACAGTATCTACGCGATTCACCCGTGCGCGAGCGGTCTCACGGGTATCAACGACCCTGCCTGCGGAGCTGGTAGTGCGATGGTAGTCACCCCACTATATCAATTCACGCTCTCGAATCCCACCGGCGCGAACCTTATCTCCACCGATGAGCCGAGTGGCCCCAGCCTGAGTGAAGATGGAACTCGAATCGGTATAGTCACGCGATCAAATGGATATTTCTCGAGCCACTACTATTGGTCATCTGTGGGACTCAATAATAGTACTACCGTTTCGCCCGGCAGCCTTCATACCTTTGATATAACGGCGAATTACCCGACAGGCTACTGCTATTCAACCGGGGAGGTCCAGAACAGCCGTTACATAGGAAATCGATGTCTGGTTCAGGCCGCCGGCTTTCGAGGTTCGGGGTCCCCGAGTTGCCCGACTGGCCAGACAGCCGCGATGCAGATCATAGACGATTCGACCGCAACTCCAACTCAGTATGCGTTTATTGCTCAGGATTTGAACGCACCCTGGTTCGATGGTGGGGGTCATGAGACGTGGAGCCCTTATATTTCGAACGCGCCGGGTGGTGGCTTTCTCGTATACAACCATACGGACGGTGGCACCAGTTACGCCTTGAGTGGTTGCGCGGCGGTATCAAACACGGCGAGCTGCACAACCTCGGGCGGTCTTCTTCCCGCGTGGCCGCTAGGAACGACCGTGATCGTCGAGGGCAACTCGGAGCCAAGGTATAACGGACGCTGGGCCATTACGGCGCTTACTAGTACGAGTTTCTCCTGGAATGTGGGGGTGATTGCGAGCGCCGGGGTGGGCGGCAAGGTTTCGGACGGTGACCAGTGGGAAATCCATTCGATTGGCCTTGACGGAACTGATGATGTGACGAACTTCGAGGCGGTCAACCAGCTCAGCGCTCAAACCCTCCATAGCTTTTGGCCCTGGGGTTCCCCCCTCAATGGTGGTACCGTTACTGACTTCTTTTATTCAGGTTTCGCCTCCAACAATGTATCCCAATATCCAGCTGTGAGTCTGTCGGGGTGTAGCTATTCGGGCACTGCCCCGACCGGAATTGCTACCTGCACCCTGTCCTCCGGCAATATTCCGGCCAATTGGATTGTCCCTGCCAACCAACAGGGCAGCGGTACCAGCACTCCGTACATTTATGGTGTCTCAGACGCTAGCGATCAATGCTACAACGGATCATTTTCGATCACGGCTTCAACGGTCAACACGTTCTCGTATCAGCCGCTGTGTACTCCGGCAGGAGTCGGGACTGGCGGACAGGTCTATCTCGGTCCCACCGACGAAATCTACCGCTGCTATCGCGGTGATGCGATCTACGGCAATGGCTGCGTTCCTGTAGCGCGAACCTATTCAGAGCAAGTGACATCCGATTTTTACTTCCAACCCCTCCCCAATGGCACGTCCGAAGGCGACAAGGTGGAATTCGATACCGCCATCAATCCGCCACCGTAGCGACCGTGACCTGGCGTACCGCAGGTCAACGGTGAGTTCGTAGGTCCGCTAAAAACCCACGCTGCTAGTGCGGCCCGCCCAAAAACCTGCGCCCTCTCCGCGAGGGCCTTCCGGATAGCCCACCCCTTCCCGCCGAACTCCTAGCCACCAAAGCGCAACATCGTGTTTTCAGTCCACACGTAGCAGTGGCCTTCTCTCAGATCGCCCCCATTTGAACAGGCGCATCGGTTTCCACGCTCAATTGCTGCGAAAACCTTGCAAGTTCGTGCCTGACTCTCGTTCTTCGAAAAGAACGTGCACATTCGAGCCATCCTGGACCCGCCTCCCGAAGCCATCTCGGGCCGGCAGTACACATTCACTACGCCTTCGACTGGCAGATAGCCGAGTAGGCGCATAGATTTCTAGAAGGTCGACGACGGAGAGGCGACTATGCGGATGTTTCTCCGTCCCTGGGTGCGAAGATTACGCTCGGAGGAGTAATTCGACGATGAAACTCCGCCTTCGTTCTGCGATCGCGCTGGTAGGTTGGCATCTGATTTCGCCAATCGGAGATCCGGCAAAACCGGGGGTCTTGCCACCGAAGACACCACTCTCTCAGTGGCGAAATCTTGGCACTTTCGACTCGTCGGACCAATGCCGGAAAGCGCTCACCGATCTACGAGCTTCCTTCGAACAGGACACTCGGAGGGAGATAACCGCATGGCGCAAACAAAACGACAATTCGCAAGTACAACGCGCGCTCCAAGCGGCGGCCGCTCAAGCGGTTGCGGAGAGATCGCTTTGCATCGCCTCCGACGATCCACTACTGAAGAAAACGCGCTCGGAAGGTCATTTGTCCTCACCGCCGCAAAAGGGCGATTCAGCCAGCCTCCATGCATCTGCTGAGATTCGAAATCCAAAAGGCCAGAACCCGGTCACTCAACCCGCGGGTAGTCGCGATGCCTCTCACCTTCGCCAGCCCACGGCAGCGCCCGACCACCCGGCGACGACCCATGCCTCGTCGGCTCCCTCACTTCCAACCTCGGTTGTTACTCTCCCACCCGCGGCTGGAGAAGCTTCGACGCCGGTCTATTCGCAACCGCGGCCCTCGTCGAAGGCGATTCACAACACCGAGCTCAACAAGCCGGTCATGATCGCGTCGGCGGGAAATCTGACTTTCTGGAGGTTGACGCCCGGGGGAGTCATCGCTCGGTCGACCGACGGCATTCACTGGCGGCCCCTTAACAGCGGCACCACGAACGACTTGTTTGCCGGCGCCGCGCCATCTGCGGAGATCTGCTGGGTGGTCGGGCGGGGCGGCACGGTCTTGCGCACCACGGACGGCGAGCAATGGCAGGCGATCGCGTCGCCCACTGATGTCGACTTGGTCAGGGTCGCGGCCAGCGACGAGCTTTCCGCTACGGTCTTCGCCAGTGACGGAAGACAATTTACCACGCGTGACGGCGGGCTTAGCTGGCGCAGCGACCCGGGCGGAAGCGGTGGGACGATGTGAAAGCAGGGGGGTTGCGCCGCTGCGGGATGTTTCCAATTTCGCGCACGGAAGCGCAGAAAATTCACCACGGTAAGATCGGCTTTATGGCCCGAGGTCACTTTCCAGCGAGGCAAACCAGCACCCGACCGCCTGACTCTCTTTTGCTGTCTGCGCGCTGCGCGAGACCCAACTTCGGTTACATCAGCGGGCGGAAAAGGCCAGCGAACTCATCAGCACAGTGTACTGCGCGAACCGAGCTGCTTGGCGGGGAATTGGGTTTTCCCACAAATTGTTCGCTGAGAACGACCGCAAGATGGGCTGACACTGGGTGGGGCTTTCTCTGGCTAGCGTCGACGCTGGTCTACCGGCGCTCGTGGCAGTTTCACGGCACCGCCGACGCGGGCTCACCTCCCTGAGCGGAAATCGTTAGCTGAACGGCGTAGAACCGCCTAACCCGCCGACTGCTGCTTGATTCTCTTGTGGAGAGCGACGCGAGAGATGCCAAGCAGACGGGCCGCTTGCGTCACCTTGCCTCCGGTTCGGGCGAGCACGCTGGCGATGTAGCGCGCTTCGAAGTCCGCGCGGGCCTTGGCGAGCGGCTGCGACTGAGTGGCAAGGTCGTCCATCGAGGGCAAAGCTCCAGCCGAGTCGGGCAGGGAGGGCTTCTCAGCGCTCCCGCCCAGTGCAGCCCACAGTTGCGCTTTGCCAATGCTCTGGCCGTTGGCGGCGAGCGCGACCGCACGCTCGATTTCGTTTTGCAGCTGGCGCACGTTGCCGGGCCAGTTGAAACGGATTAATGCATCGAGGGCGTCCGCGTCGATTCCGCCGATACGCTTGCCACTGCCCTGCGAGCTCTTCGCCAGAAAGCGGCTCGCGAGCAATGGAATATCCTCGCGACGATCACGCAGCGGCGGCAACCGAATCGGGAACACCGCGAGCCGATAGTACAGATCCTCCCGGAACGTCTTGGCCGTCACCGCGGCACTCAGATCGCGGTTAGTCGCAGAAAGAACTCGCACATCCACTTTCTGGGGTCGCGACTCACCGACGGGTGTTATCTCACGCTCCTGCAGGACGCGTAGCAGCTTGGTCTGCATCGGAAGCGGCATCTCGCCGACCTCATCGAGCAGGATCACCCCGCTGTTGGCCGCCCTGAACACGCCCGGCTCGTCACTGGCCGCGCCGGTGAAAGCGCCGCGCCGATGACCGAACAGCTCACTCTCCAGCAAGGTCTCCGTAAACGCAGCACAGTTCACGGCGATGAACGGCCCACTCGCACGATCACTCGCGCGGTGGATGGCGCGCGCGACCAGTTCCTTGCCGGTCCCGGTTTCTCCCTCGATCAGCACCGGAATCGATGATGCCGCTGCACTGCCGATCAGGCTCAATACCTGCGCTACCGCGGGACTAGTGCCGATGATTTCGCGCTCGAGATCGAGTTTGATCAGGTCGCTCCGGAGCGCTCCCACCTGCCTACGCAGCACCTGCTCGGAGGTTTGAATTTGCGCGAAGCGGTCGGCGTTGTTGAGCGCAATCGTAATCACTTCGGCTAGAGATTCGAGCAGGCGCAAATCCTCATCCCGAAAAGGGCCCTCTCGATGATTGATCGCCTCGATCACCCCGACCGTCTCACCGCGCGCGATCAACGGCGCAGCTAAGATCGCTCTGGTAGTGACTCCGGTCGTGCGGTCCACGCCAGTGTACCAACGAGGATCGCTGGCCGGATGGTCGACCCGCTCCGCGTGTCCACTCTTGAGCACGGAGCCCACGATTCCGTGGTCGGCCGCGAAGCGCAAGCCCGCCAGCTTGGCCGCGACCTCGGGATCCGCCTGCGAGTAATAGGGGAAATAAAGTTCGTTGCTTTCGCGGTCCAGCAACAGTATCGCGACGCCTTCCGCATCCAGTACCTCGCGGCACTTGCTGATTATGAGCGGCAGAAGGTGGTCGAGCTCTAGCTGTGCGGCAAATTCACGCGCCAGATCGTAGAGGACTCGCGTCCGCGGATCGCGTGAGGCGGGCTCCATCCGGCGTTATTCTGGCATCGCTTTGGCCCCGGGTCGATGGTGCTCACCGGGAAGCTTGGGGTTTGGTCCGACCTCCCGGAAAGGTTCCACTGTGGATGCCTTGGGCTGATTAGCGGCCTTTGAACAACGGTTTTCGGTGTTCGCGCCAGGCGCGATGTCCTTCCGTCTTATCGTCAGTGAGTTGGAGTGCCATGAAGCGGTATAGATCCGCATACGCAGTTTCGGCCAGTGGGATGTCATACCCAGAGTTTATCGATTCCTTCGCGACTCGGGCGGCCAGGGGCGACAGCGAGCAAATGTGCTCGGCGACGGTCGTCGCCTGGTCCATCAGTTTGTCATGAGGAACCAGCCACTGTGCGAGACCCATTCGATAAGCTTCCTCAGCGCGCAGGGGAAAACCCATCGTGAGGCGCATCGCGTGACCCTTACCGACCCAGCGCGCAGCGCGGATCGCGCCTCCTTGCGCCGGCAAGATTCCGAGTGCTACCTGGGGCAGCCGCCACTCGGCGCGTTCCGATGCGACGATAAGATCGCAGCAGAGGGTCAGAATGCATCCGATGCCGATCGCGTATCCATTGACGGCGGCTACCACCGGCTTCGCGAAGTCCGTAAGCATACTGATAGGACTCGAGCGACGGCGCCTCGGAAGATCCTCCAGGAAATCAGCGACGGAATTTTCTGTATGGGTGCGCGGATTCTTAAGATCGGCTCCAGCGCTGAATGCGCCGCCCTTGTCGTCGCCGGTCAAAATGACACAACGTACGTCGCGATCTTCTTCCAGTTCCGGGAGGCGCTCGCGAAAACCCGCGAAGAATTCAGAACACCACGCGTTGCGCGCCTCCGGACGACTCAGCGTCAGGATCGCGAGGTTATCACGCTTTTCGCAGATCAGCGGCATTACCCGTCCTCCCTAGATTTGATTCGTAATACAACAATCCAACCTATACCCCAAACGACCCCACAGTCTGTCAGCGATTTGGAGCTTGGCGTCCGGCTTCACCTGAGAAAAAGACGAAGCGCGAGCCGTTTGCTGCGTCGGCACGCGAACATCGTCCCTGGTAAGAACCTGCCAGACCCCGGGGTGCGGAGCAGCAGCGCGGCGGCGAGCGAAGCGACCAGCAAGTATTGCTGAGCGGCGGTACCAGGCGCTCCACGAGTAACTGTACCCATCCTAACGGTTTTCAGCCTCGTTCCATTGATTCCGCCGATGGACGCATCAATTAGACGCTGAGTCGGACGATCCTGGCCTCGCAACGACGGCCAGACCGCAAGGCGAGCGTCGCTATGGTGACCGGCAGTTTGAAGCGCCGCGGTCCGGCACTGCCAGGATTAATAAAGAGAACCCCGCCCCGCTTTTCAATCAGCGGCTTATGCGAATGACCAAACACGACGGCGGTCAAGCCCGCAGCCTCGGTATCGGAGTCGAGTTCTGCGAGGTTGTGAAGGACCCGGATAGTTTGGCCGCCAACCTCGACCAGGTCTTGCGCAGGAAGGCGCTTCGTCCAAGGGCCCCGGTCATTATTGCCGCGAATTGCGCGGACAGGCGCAAGAGTCCGGAGCGCCTTCAGGACGACTGGGTCACCGACGTCACCGCAATGAATGATAAGGTCCGAACCTCGCAACGCCTCGAGCGCCTCGGGCCGAATTAATCCGTGCGTATCTGAAATCAGACCTATAAGAGCACGAGCAGGTAATCGAGGTCCTCTGCTGGTCGTCCGTTTCATGGGATCAGAGCCTCAATCACGTCCGAGATCGAAAACGAGCTGTTTTCCCTTCACCGCAACGATCACCCGGACTTGCGCCTCTCCTGGGCGGTAGAGAGGTTATAGTCACAGTTCCAAGCCGATGACCTGGTTCGTAGACCTGCCGTGCTCGAGGATTTTTGCATAGTTGCGTGCGCTTGAACCGCAATCCAGATCAGCGACTTTCCGCATATAACGGTAATGAGCGAACGGCAAGTCCGGGCGAACTTCCGTGGCTCTTCACCTTTTACTGGACCCGCATCTCGATCCGGCGCAGCATCTGGGGTTATCGGAGCGGGAGGTTCTGAACTTATAAATCTGGTTGGGTATTCCGGTCCCGACGATTCCGCTCTGGCCCAATGAGAGGGCAGGAGGTGCTGTGATGACAACGAATGCGCTTCTGCCGACGATGGTGGTCGGAAGTTATCCGCAACCGGACTGGCTTATCGATCGCGACAAGTTAAGCACCTTCGTTCCACGCACCCGCGTCCCCGATTTGTGGCGCATTCCGGAGCGGTGGCTCGAGCATGCGCAGGACGACGCCACGATCGTAGCCATCCGCGATATGGAACGCGCAGGGGTTGATATCATCAGTGACGGCGAGATTCGGCGCGAGAGCTATTCCAACAGATTTTCCAACGCATTGGCGGGAGTCGATCCGAAGAAGGAAGGAAGGCTGACTCTAAGCAACGCGGGCCGGACTCTAACCATCCCGGTCCCGTTGTTCTCCGGTCCGGTGCGCCGGCTCACGGCCGTGGAGGTTCGAGACGTCACTTTCTTGCGCGCGCATACTGATCGGCAAATCAAGATTACCCTGCCGGGCCCGTTTACAATGTCGGAGCAGGCGGAAACCAGCTACCACACTGATCGCGAGGCGCTTGCGATGGAGCTTGCGGCTGCGGTCAATGAGGAGGTGCGGGAGCTTTTTGCCGCGGGGGCGGACATCGTCCAGCTCGACGAGCCGTGGATGCAGCGCTTCCCTCAGCGCGCGAAGCAGTACGGCGTCAAAACATTGAATAGGGCGCTCTCTGGCATTACGGGCACTACCGCGATTCACATCTGCTTCGGCTATGCGGCGGTGGTTCCGAGTAAGCCATCGAGTTACTCATTCTTGACTGAACTGGAAGGCAGCGTCGTCAACCAGGTTTCGATCGAGGCCGCCCAGCCTCGGCTTGACCTCGCAGTGCTTCGCGACCTTCCGACCAAGGTAACGGTCGTGGGCGTGCTTGATCTTGCGGATCGAAATATCGAGACACCGCAGGTCGTCGCAACGCGTATCGAGGCCGCGTTGCAGCATGTTCCTGCAGAGCGCCTCGCAGTCGCGCCCGACTGCGGTATGAAGTATCTTTCGCGTGACGTTGCCTTCGGCAAACTAAAAGCGATGGTTGAAGGGGCGCACCTCGTGCGCACCCGCCTCGACGGTCGTGCGGTGTAAAATCCTCTCCGGATGGTTCCGGGACGCGAACCAGGAGTCTCGGCATTGTCTCTCGAATCGGCGGAGGGGTTTCTTTCAGTTCTGGCGAGACGGGTCGTGGCTTGTGGATAGTGCGCTCCATCATAGCCAGGACCCGCAAACGACGGCGGACCCACGAGAGCGGGCGGAGGACTATCCTTATCGACGGGTGGCTACGTGCGTGAACTGACGATCATCTATGAACCCTATCCGAGCGCTGCCTGGAGAGAGACGGTAGTTCGCGGCGTCGATCAACATAACGTCGCGAGCACCGGCCTTGCCGATTACTATCCGGTCGGTTTCGTGATGCGCGGAGCGCGCGGCGAGGTCCTGGGCGGTCTGCTCGGCGATATCTGGGGCGGTTGGATGTCGGTGGGAAGCCTTTGGGTGGACCCCAGTTTGCGCGGTCGCGGCTTTGGCGCCGCGCTGATGGCGCAGGCTCATCATTATGCGTTGGAGAAGTCATGTACCCACTCGCATTTACGCACAGGCAGCTACGAGGCCCGTCCCTTCTATGAGAAGCTTGGGTACACGGTTTATGCGGAGCTGAGGGACCATCCGATCACGCCGCACGTGCGCTACTTCCTGAGCACGCGGCTTGATCCGAATGACGGCGCCGACACACCCGTCAATGATCCCGTCATCCAGATGGAGCCCTACGTTTCGAGCGAAACCGCGGGCGCAATCAGATTTGGGATTTCATCACACGCTTACGCGGCAATGGGTTTGCCCGAGCAGGCTTGGTGGCCTCATAATTTTTTTCTCCGCGACGAGCGGAGCGAAATCGTCGGGGGAGCGCTCGGCAACCTGTGGGGTTCCTGGCTCTATCTGGACTACGTGTGGGTTGACCGCTCACTCCGCGGCAGAGGACAAGCCACGCAGCTGGTTACGGCGGCTGAAGCAGAGGCGATTGCACGCGGATGCACAGGAGCATTTCTTGGGACCTTCAGCTTCCAGGCGCGGGCCCTGTACGAGAAGCTCGGCTATCGTGTCTTCGGCGAAGAGAAAGATCATCCAAAGGGACACATTCAGTACTTGATGAGCAAGCGCCTTCATGGGCTACACTGACGGCGGAGCGGCGTGTGTCTGCTGCACCTCCGCCGCTGAGCGAGAAGACTCCGCCAGGAACCAAATAGATGCTACTCGACAATCCTAAGGGAAATTACAAATTTCTAAGGGGTGCCGGCGTACCGTTTTCGGCGGGAGCGTTGGCCGACTCCGGATTCGAGATCGTCCATGCCAGCTTCATGCCCCTGGTCCAGCTCTCAAAAGGCTTTGAGCTCATCGAGCGCCAGCTGGCCGCGGCGGGCCGCCCGGTCAACGCCGTGTGCGGTATCGAGCTCCGCATCCCCAGCGCTTTGACCCCGGCCGGATTCGAGGAATTCAATCGCGACTATCTCGAGCGCATTACTGCGTGGGATGTAATGATCGATCGTCTCAATCCCATCGCCCGCACCAATGTCGCGCCAGCTGTGGTTCCAATCGCCCAGTCCTCTCTGTACGGATTCTATTACACGGTGCCAGCGCAGGGCCGCGAGCGTCCCGGCTTCGTATTGGCAGGCGCGCCTGAGATGACTTCACGCGATGGAAGAAGGGAAGTGGTCGCCGCCGGCGACGTCTCCCTCGATGGCCTCCGCCGCAAGACCACCTGCGTGCTCGAGACTCTCGGCAAGCTCCTGGCCGAGATGAAACTGGTGTGGAACGATACGACCACCGTGAACCTTTACACCGTTCACGATCTGCATCCTCTCTTCGCAACCGATTTGCTTCCCGCTCTCGGCAGCGCCGGCTATCGCGGCATCCGATGGCACTTCGCGCGGCCCCCGGTCCAGGGCCTGGAGCTGGAAATCGATTGCTACGCAGCCCGCGAAGAGCTGGTCCTGGCCCCCTGAGCTTTTACCTGCCGCCGGGAAGCCATCCGCCCAAGGTTTCGTCGTTGGGAGCGAGAGACCAGGTCCGGATAGGGCGGAGGCTTGCCAGCCGCCGGATCCCTGGCTCGAGATTTTGAAGTCAAAGGAGCGTCGCGTGCACGCAGAAACCAAAGCAGTGCTCGGTTCGAGAAGACGAGCTCGCGTTGTTCACGGAGCTGATTTTAGATCACAGGCAACGGAAAAACCTTGGGCCCAAGCGACGTCGTATGACGGCTTCTAGTGGTTCGGGAATGGAGATATAGCTTGGAGACGGCTGATTCAAAGCATGCGAAGCCACACGCTGGACGAAAATCGAGCTTGGATCGGCAGGGTGGAGTATCGATCAGAGGTCAGAGCAAATGTGCCGGAATATCAAAACGCTCTTCAACTTCGAGCCGCCAGTGACCAGCGAAGAGGTTCGAGCAGCTTCGCTCCAATTCGTCAGAAAAATCAGCGGCTTTAACAAGCCCTCCAAGAGCAACGAGGAGGCCTTCCAACGCGCCGTCGACAACGTCGCCCACATCGCCGCCGATCTTCTGCATTCGCTCGAAACAACCGCTCCGCCTAAGAACCGCGAAGAGGAGGCTGCCAAGGCAAGAACTCGAGCGGCCGCAAGATTCGGTTAGCCTCTAAACCTCTTGGCTAATGCGTCGCAGTCCCGGCTGCGTCCTTCAAACAAGGGAGTCCCGCTCGTAAATCCTTTCCTAATTCGCGCTCGCGCCCTCCGTCACTACTCGCGAAGGCTGGCTCTTCTGGAAGTGCGGGATCACATATTTGCCGAACAGGTCGATTGCATGCATCGTCTTGGCGTGCGGAATCGACCAGAACTGCATCATGGCCAGAAACTGATCGAGTTGCGCTTCCTTCTGAATCCGTTCCAGCTGCCTGATAGCCGTATCCGGGCTTCCGCAGATGCACATGCCGTGGTCAATCAGGGAGTCGATGGTAACCTTGCTAGGGTCTAGACCCTCGTACTGTTTGGGCAGCTCCGGTAGCTGACCGGCCGCAGGGTCTTGCGGCTCGGCCCCGGTCTTCTTAGCTTCCAGCACGGTGGAGTTCACCCGCAGCGTCGTGCCGACATAGGACATGAATGCGCGCTCGGCCTCTTCGCGCGCCTGTTTATCGTTGTCTGCGATATGGGTCATGGAAAAAGCGCCCGCGCGATTGTTCACAAAGGCTCCGTACGGTTTTGCGGTCTTAATCGCGTCGCGATAGGTCCGGACACGCTGCCCCAAGCGCTCGGGCGAGACCAACAAAGTGAAGGACAACAGGCCCAGCCCCAGCTTGCCGGCGAGCTCGTGCGTGTCATCGCTGGTGCAGGCTACCCATATCGGTGGATGCGGCTTCTGAACGGGCATCGGCACTACGGTACGCTGCGGAATATCAAAGTACTTACCCTTGTATGAGAAGGTGCCGTCCTCGCTCTTCCAGATCGTGGTGATGATGTCGAGCGCTTCCTCCCATCGTGCGCGCGTTTCCTTGTACGGGATGCCGAAGCCGCCCAGTTCAACCTGGGTTATCGATCTTCCCGTACCAACTTCCACCCGTCCGTTGCTCAGGATGTCAAGCGTCGCGACCCGTTCGGCGATCCGCACCGGGTGATTGTAAGGAAAAGGTAGCAGCACCACTGCGTGACCGATCCGAATCTTGCTGGTCCTCTGGGAGATGGCACCGTACAGTACTTCGGGTGCCGAAGAATGCGCGAAGCCGACCTGGAAGTGGTGTTCTACCGTCCAGAAATGGCTAAAGCCCACTTCTTCCGCGCGCACCACCTGGTTCATGACGTCATGGAAAGCCTGGTACTCGCGCTCACGATGTTTTAGCGGGCTGTTGACCTGGATCTCGTAGAAAATTCCGAAGTCCATCGTAGTTCCTCCGTTACCGCGCTTATCCAATCTGAAGCGAATCCCGCCATCTGGTGAGACCCCAGCGTGGGGTCACTGGACTGTACGACGCTTTAGGGGAATTTGCATAGTCCTCGCAGCGGCGAGAGGTCGTCGTGTGCCGGAACCGCTAAAGAATCCTGAGGCTGCGCGATCTGGTTGCACCCGTCAGTTGATTCTGTAACCTTCCGAACTCTGGTTCGAACAGCAGCTGCGGGTCGGTACGAATAACGCCGCCGGTTAATGATCGATCGCGCACCCGACGACAACCTCGCAAACCGGCCTGCATTGAACCCACAGTTGTTCAAACGGCGAATTATTTACTCAAGTCGCACGGTCGTAAGTTGACCCTCAAGTAAATGAATCAGACCTGCGACGTGCTCTCTGTCAGCTGCCAATTCGTCCGCTGGTCGCGACTGCAGTAACACGGTGAGGTCAGGCCCGACTGTGCTCGACACCATCTTGCGCAGCGGAGCCTCTGCCAACTGTTCCTCGAGTTGCGACCTGATGCTCGCGCGCCACGATTCAATTCTGGACCGCGCCGCAGCATCGAATTCCCTGAAGTCGGTAGCCGCGCTCCGCTGATGCGCGAGGTTGCCCATCGCGAATGCGAGCCGGCGCATCGTGTCGAGCGCATCCACCAGGTTGCTAGCGTCAATGCCGCTCGAAAGCCCCTGTAGCTGCGCGTCCGCCGCAACCTCGAGCATGTCTTCGATTCCGGTTATCACCTCGAGGTTGGTTGCGGCCACCTCCGCCGGTCCGCTGTCGGGCACAAGCGCCGCCAGACCATTCAGCGGCCGCTCAATTTGTTCCGCCAGCGTGCGATTTGGCGCCTCGATAGAAACCGCGGAAACGATCGCGCGAATAAGCATGCCGAGACTGATTCCCCAGATCGTCCAGATCGAGTCCACCATGTCGGGCCGCGGCCCCGGCCCGCTGAATGCGATCACAAACGCGGTGGCCCCGATAGCAAGATAAGACAGCTGGCCGCCACCCTCACCGAGGTACGTCATAAGTAGAACACTTGTGAAAATCGCCGCCAGGTACGGCGGAATCGAAGTAAAATTCGGCGCCAGCGCGATGGTACCCAGCGCCGCGAACATCAAGGCTCCCGAACATCCGATCGCGCGCATCGTGAATTTGCGCGCGGTCGCACCGTGGCTCGGCGGGCCGCCGATCATCAGCAGCCACAACGCGGCATGGAGCGCCGCGCTGTTGTCGTAGAGTCCTGCCATGAAAGCAAGCGTCATCGCGATGGTGTGGCGCACGCAAAAACGGACGAGAAATTTGTTCGGTCGGAAGGGTCGTCTCGGCGGCGGGTATCGTCGCGCGCCGGCCGACGGTAATTCCCGGGCGTCGGTGCTCAGCAGGTCGCCGATTTTGAGCAAATGCTCCGCCATCTCATCGAGTGCGCCGCTCTCCGACAGGAACCTGGCGTGAGCCCGAAAGAGATCGAGTGAAACCGTTGGTTGCGTGTGTTCAGGACGAGTCGGGTGGCTGATGTGGACAATGTACTCGTTGAGGGCACCGTCAAGCGCGTCCGCCATCTCCCGCAGGTCGCGCTTACGCGCTTCTTCATAACTCCGGCCGACCTGTTTACAAGCAACTACACACAGCCGCTCGATCTCATTGTGAATTCTCTCGGCGACCATTACCGTCGCCAGCAGGTTCGCGGAGCTTCGCGCCTCGTTTGCCTGGCGGGTGGCCGGTCGCAGCAACGCCAGATGGTACGCGAGTTTAGATGCAACGGTGCGATCGTGGTCTGGCGTCGCCTCGCCCAGGAAGATCATGACCAGCAAGGCGAGCCTCCGACGCGAGCGGGCCAGCGTGCTGCGCAGGGAGTTGGCGAGGACCATCTCCGCAGGCACTGGCCACAGCAGATTATTGAACAGCAGCAGCAATGCGATCGCAATCGCGACTCCTCCGTACATCTGCGCGTTGTCCCATCCGAGCGAGCGACGGTCGAACAGGACCATGTAGAAAGCCGTGATCGATGGAATCTGAATCCAGAGCCATAATCGTCCGAGCCTTCGGACTCCGTAGATGAGGTAGGTGGAGATTGCGCTGAATACAATGAAGGCGGAGATCAGCAATACCGGGCTGTCCGCCAACGCCCCGACTATGAACAGTGCCAACACCTGAATGATCGCTGCCATCACCAGGAACACGACACCAGCCGCAAGGTTGAATGCGAATTCGGGTGCGGCGAGGCTGACTAGTAGCGTGAGTCCGAGCGGACTCGCGATTTGCAGGGTGGCCATGATTCCTGCGCCGATCGCGGTCACGAATGCCACCCGGGCCGCACGCCGCCATCGGTTGGGAAACGGCGCGAGTTCCGCCGCCCAGGACCTGAACGTGGCTCGAAACGGCAGGCTTTCGTAAGCCAGCGCACGCTCGAAGCTTGCAGATGTCATTTCGCGCGATGCCATCGCTCGGCTCGGCTCTGTACGCCGAGTTTCTGACAATCTGGGAAGAGAGGCATTTTCAGCCCGAGCCTGTTCCATCTCTTTTCCGAGGCGAGTGTCGCGCCTGGCACCGGAGAGGAGATCAGCAGACCGCAAGGTGCTTCCTCAGCTCCTATTTTGCGCGGGAGCTGAAGGAGGAGGCGGCGAAGCCGTCGCGAGCTGAGCTGCGCGGTCGAAAGCCCCGTTCGCAATAGCACCACCGGGACTCCGGGCGGCGTCTGCGCTCGCGCCGTCATTTCTATGCGGTCCGTAGTAATCCGAGGAGCCTCAGATTGAGCAGCAGCAATCCTTCCACCTCAACAAAACGGGAAAGCGCAAGTGGCTCCGGGCCTAATTCCCGGCAAACGTCAATTTTCGCGAGAGGATCCGAACACTGGACCTCGCACGGGTTTTCGAAGAGCTTTAAGAGCGCGTTCGGGCACGAAATCCAATCGTCGTTCCTCCGGTGAAATCGTTATGCACTTTCACGCGAAAGACCACCAGACGCAGCAATCGCGACGGACTGTAGCTCGCCTCACCCACCACGCGCTGTACGTGTGCTTGTGCGGCTTGATCGGGTGTAGCCAATTCGCGGACAAGCCCGAGGTGAACCCCCGCGCGTGGGCGCCACCTACGATCGAGCGCGAATGGTCTCCGCCGCCCGCCGCGCGCAAGCTGGTGGGTTCCGCACCCGAAGTCGCGGCGCTGTCCGACTTACCGGCGTCGGACCGGAACCGCACGCTCGGACTTGGCGACTTGATCGTTTTCGCGCTCGCAAAGAACCCATCGACCAGGCGCGCATGGGAGTCCGCCCAGGCTGCCGCCGCGGCTGCCGGCAAAGCCCGCGCACCCTACTACCCGGTCCTGAGCTTCCACAGCATCGGTGGCTATCAGCGCCTCGTCGATCTGGTGCCCAATCATTGGGGCATTTTGAAAACCTGGCAGAGCCGCAACCTGTTGTCACTCGACTACGACCTTATCGACTTCGGACGCCGTGATGCGCAGGCGGCTTCGGCGATGGACCAGTTGATCGCGGCCAACCTGCTCTTCAATCGCCAGGTTCAGGAGGTCGTTTTCAACGTCGAACGCGGCTACTACAGACTCGATGCCGCCCGGGCAAGCGTGATGGCGGCCGAGGTGGCCCTCAAGCTCGCGACTACCGATCGGACCAGCGCCGACCGCCGGAAACAAACCGGCCTGGCGACGCAGCCCGAAGTACTTCTGGCGCGACAGCGCGAAGCGCAAGCCGAATACGATCTCGAAAACGCCCGGCTTGACGTGAGCCTGGCCCAGGCAGACCTCGCCCTTGCCATCGGCGTCCGCGCGGACCAGGCGCCCGAGATCGAACCCCTCCGAGCTCAGCCGCTGCCCCCGTCGCTTGGCGGAGACGTCGAACGGCTGATCAACGACGCACTTCGAGAGCGACCGGATCTGGCGGCTAAGGTCTCCGCGCTGCGTGCTCGGCAAGCGGAGGTCGCTCTCGCCCGCCTATCGCTATATCCGACGGTTGGGTTCTCAAGCTTCTACGGCGCACAGGCATTTACCTATCGGCTCTCGGCGCCACGGACCCTGACCTTTACCGCGATAGCGCCAGAGTATGCCTTCGGGATCGACCTCAGATGGCAACTCTTTACGGGTTTCTCGCGCATCAACTCGATCAAGGAAGCGGAGGCCGATCGCGATGCCGCGCACGCGGATCTCAGAAACGCCGAACTCGAGGTGGCCGCCAACGTGTGGCGCGCGTACTTCACCTACCTGACAGCACGGCGCAAGTACGACTACGCGGAGGCTCTGATGGCGGCGTCCCAGTCGTCTTACGACTCCAACTTCAAATCATATGGGCACGGACTCGCGACGATTGTTGACTTGCTCTCGGCAGAGCGCGAGCTAGCAGCAGCGCGTTACGCGATCATTCAGAGCAAAGCCGAGGTACTTGTTTCGGCGGCGGCCGTTACTTTCGCGACCGGATCAAGCGCGCTGGCAGCGCCCGCTAGTGCTGCCAGCCCGTGACGGTTACTACCGCAGTCTCGCCCATGCGAAACGGATAGCGTGGATCTTGATCCTCAAGCGTGATGCGTACTGGAAAGCGCTGCGCCAGGCGCACCCAGTTGAGTGTCGGTTCGGTCCGCGGCAGTCCCTCCACCGTGGCGCCATTCTCTTGGAACAGCGCCCATCCGACCCCCTGTACGCGCCCGCGAAATCGCCTCCTCGGATAGCCAAGCAGAAACACTTGGACCGTCATTCCGGGGCGAATTCTGGCAAGAAAGGTTTCACGAAAATTCGCCATCACGTACCAATTTCTGTCGTCGACCACGCTCACCACCTGTTTGCCTTCGTTGGCGTATTGACCCACCGCGATATTGAGGTTCGTCACGTATCCGTCGAACGGCGCATAGACATGGGAATACTCGACGTTGAGTTTCGCTCGATAAACTGCCGCTTGCGCTGCTTTTCGGCGCGCGTTGATGTCGCCGTATTTGCCCTGCTCGTTGGTCGCGCGGGCGACGTCGCTGCGCGCCCTTTGCACGGCGGCTTTGGCGGCTGCCAGCTTGCTGCGCGCGTTGGACACGTCGTTGGCGGTGACGAAGTTGTCGGGCAGCAGGGGAGTCAGCCGGTCGAGGTATTGTTGGTCGTATGCGCGATCCGCATCCAGTTCCACCGCTCGTGCTTTGGCTGCCGCTATCGAGTTGTCGAAGGCGCTGATCTGGAGATTGGTCAGGTCCAGGTTGGCTTCGGCCGCATCCAGATCGGCCTGGTACGGCCGCGGGTCGACAATGAACAGCAGGTCACCCCGCTTCACATGCTGATTGTCACGAATGGGAAGCTCGACGATGGGTCCGCTCACATGCGGTGCGATCCCGACCGTGTTTGCGCGCACGAAAGCATCGTCGGTCTGCGGAAACAGGAAGTAAACGCGGGTGACGTAAAGGGCGAGGACGATCGTTACCAGGTAGACGACCGCGGCGAGCACCCTCCCTGCGATTTGCGCGCCCATATCGGGCCGCGTCTGGAAGCGCTCGGCGGCCATCGACGACTCAGGTGCGATTGAAAAAGATCACCCAGACAATCATCGCAAGCATCGCGATCAGGCTGGGATAGAAAATCGTTAGCGGACCAACGTTAGGCTCCAGGCGGGAGAGCAACAGTAACGGGCGCATCAGTGCCGCTAGGACCGCGCCGACCAGCATGCAGAACAACCAACTCGGGAAATTCGCCCCGGCGATAGAAATGATCGGGTCGCATGCCGTGAACGCTAGCGTCGACAGCAGGATGGTCGCTACCATCAAGCATGATTGCAGCGCGACCGGTCGACTCACAGTCCAAGTTCTTACACCAAACCGGGATTCTGTGACACAGCGTTTTGGCCCTCCCGGTTCTTTCCGCGCCACCCGGTTTGCAGAAACGCGCCCCTACGCGCTGTGCCCTGCCGACCACCCCGGAATCATCGCGCGCGAAAAACTCCCGATGCAGGTCACTCTCAGTAGAGCCAGGCTCCAACCAGGGTGCCGGCCACGATCGGCATAAGTACGAGTATCGATCAGGTCGCGGCAAACTACAGCGAGAGGAAACGCATCGGCAAGAGTCCAATCATCAGAACCGGCAGCACAGCACTAGGGCCCAGACCGCCCGCCCGTCATGGTGGCGACGATGAATCGGATCGATGCCGAAGGCCAGCGAGTGCGCGCCGAGTGGACCTGCACCGCTTCAGTTCTTGCCGAGCCGATGCGCGGGGTGGATCTCTCGCTAGACGCTGCGCGACAGAAAGATCGCCCGCCTCGAGACCACAGTGCTCACGATTCGGTCGGGTAAGGTGCATCTCGTTCCGTTTGCAAGCACTGTGAGCGCGCGGAATGATCGGAATGGGGAAAACGGTACGCGGGGCCCACGAGGCGCGCGCGGCAAGAGACCTACAAATGAACCAAGAGGAGAACGCGGCTCCAGAAAGCCCTGATATGCGAAGTTCCAGCTCCACGGAAGATAACGCCACCCTTTTCACTCGGCTGATCGACCATCACATTCGTTTCACCGTCGCAAAACGACAAATTCAGCTCTCGCGCCACGATTGGTATCGCGTAACCGCGCTCGCGGTGCGCGATATGCTGGTGGAGCAAATGCTCGAGACGCGCGCACGTTTCGAGCGTGCTGGGGCCAAGAAGGTTTTCTATCTCTCGGTCGAATACATGATCGGCCGTTCGCTTGAGAACAATCTGTTCAACTTGGGAATAATCGACGCTTGCCGCGAGTGTTTGGCCGAGAACGGAATCGATCTGCGGGTGCTTTTCGAGGAGGAGCCCGACGCCGGGCTTGGCAACGGCGGTCTGGGGCGCCTTGCGGCGTGCCTTCTCGATTCGCTCGCGACACTCAACACCCCCGGGTATGGCTACGGGATCAACTATGAGTTCGGATTGTTCCGCCAGGAAATTCGTGATGGCTTCCAGCAGGAGCGTCCCGACAGCTGGCGCCGGGAGATGTCGCCATGGCTGCTCGCTCGTCCGGAGCAGTCGTGCATCATTCCGGTCTACGGCCGCATTGAACGCCGCTTCGACCGGCGCGGCGAATATAAGCCGCAGTGGGTCGATTGGCGCGGCATCGTCGGCATTCCCTCCGATCTACCGATCTCCGGGTACCAGAGCCCAGCGGTGAATTTCGTGCGGTTGTTTGCCGCCGGCGCCTCCGATGAATTCGACATGCAAATCTTCAACGCGGGCGACTACGTAAAGGCGGTCGAGCAGAAGATCGTTTCGGAAACGATTTCGCGCGTACTCTACCCTTCCGATGCGGACCAGGCGGGACGGGAGCTGCGCCTGTTGCAGGAGTACTTTTTCGTTGCCTGCGCTGTGCGCGACATCGTGCGCGACTTCTTCGATCGCGGCGAAGACGTGCGCGATTTTCCGTCCAAGGTCGCCATTCAGCTCAACGATACCCATCCGACGCTCGCGGTGGCGGAGCTGATGCGGCTATTTATGGATCAATACGAAGTGCCCTGGGATATCGCGTGGGAAGCGACTCGTGGCGCCATCGCTTACACCAACCATACCCTGATGCCGGAGGCCCTCGAACGATGGCCAATCGGGCTGATGCAGCGCGTGGTTCCGCGACACCTCGAGATCATCTACGAGATCAACCGGCGCTTCATCGCGGAAGTCGCTGCGACTGCCACCGAGGACGACCTTACCTCGCGTGTCTCGATCATCGAAGACGGCTTCGATCCGCAGGTGCGCATGGCACACCTGGCCATCGTGGGCAGCCATTCGATCAACGGCGTTTCCAAGCTTCATTCCGAACTGGTTAAGACCCGATTGGTGCCCGATTTCTATCGTTTGTGGCCCGAACGCTTCAGTAACAAGACAAACGGCGTCACGCAGCGGCGCTGGCTGCTGATGGCCAACCCGGGACTCGCCGAATTGGTGAATGAAACCATCGGCAGCGGATGGATCCGCAATCTCGAAGAAATTCGCCGCATCGAAGCCTGCGCCGACGATCCCGCATTCCGATCGCGGTTCGCCGCCATCAAGCGCGAGAACAAAGAACGGCTCGCGACCATCATCAGCCGGATTACCGACGTGGAACCGGATCCCAGCTCCTTGTTCGATGTTCAGGCCAAGCGCATCCACGAGTATAAGCGACAGCTCCTCATGGCGCTGGGGATCGTCCACGAGTATCTCGCCCTGGTGGAAGACGGCATCGAGCCGCTGGTGCCGCGTACTTATTTGCTCGCCGGCAAGGCGCCCCCCGGTTATTGGGCAGCCAAAATGATCGTCAAGCTCATCAACAGTATCGCCACGGTCGTCAACAAGGACGAAAGGACGCGGGGTTTGCTCAAAGTCGCATTTCTGCCCGACTACCGGGTTTCGCTGGCCGAGAAAATCATTCCAGCGGCCGAGCTTTCGGAACAGATTTCCACCGCCGGCATGGAAGCTTCCGGAACCGGCAATATGAAATTTGCGATGAATGGGGCGCTCACGGTAGGAACTCTGGACGGCGCTAATATCGAGATTCGCGAGGCGGTCGGCGCGGAAAATATCTTCATCTTCGGTCTGACCGCTGAAGGTATTGAAGATTTGCGCTCCGCCGCCAGCTACGCTCCCAGAAAATATTATGAGAGCGATACGCGTCTTCAGAGGGTTTTCGATGCACTTGCGTCGGACCGGTTCTGCCCCAGGGAGCCGGGCCTGTTTCGATCGATCCCCGACCGGCTGCTGATTCATGACCCATATTTCGTGGTTGCCGACTTCGCATCATACATAGAGAAGCAGGCGCAGGTTTCTCTAGAATATCGAAAGCAAGATGCGTGGCTGCGAAAGGCCATCCTGAACGTTTCCCGAATGGGTCATTTCTCGAGCGACCGCACGGTTGCGGAATACGCCCGCGAGATTTGGCGACTGAGCAACCGACCAGAGGCCGCGTCTGCCGAAACCGAACCGGTATAGAGAAAGGCCGGGCTACCTGTGTGGACCGCGGGTGGGGGGCCTCGCGGCGAGTAGCCCGGCCGTGCTTGGGGACAGGCGCTGTTGGTTCTCGGGGGAGGAGATTTGCAGCGCTGACGGACTACAAGCAAACCCTGTGCCCGCGCTGGTCGTCAACAAAATCGAGCGTGAAATGTCACGCACTCTTCGCGTAATGCGAGCGGCGACCGAGGCCCTGCGCTTCAGGGGGTGCGGATCCTCGCGAATTTCAAGCATTTTCGCAACCCGGAATCGCTTCAGGCAAATGCCCGCACTTGGCAATTCGCGACAGGTCGAACCTGTGAGAGGAACGGGGGCGCAACATGACTGTTGCACTCACGAGACCTTTTGATGCACAAGAGCGTCACCAGCGGCGCTGAGAAGGTAGGCGCCCTTACATGCGAGCCTTAGGCAGTGCACGCTAGATATCGAACAATGCAATCGTTAAGCGACAATGTGAAACTGGACCGTGACCCCTCGAGGGCCCGAGTCCCCACGGAAGGCGCCTACCTTGATTCCATACCCCGCGTAGTT
>DASXMJ010000122.1 GCA_036495685.1 Candidatus Binataceae bacterium
CCGAGTCCTTCCAGAGGGCCGATCACATAGAAGGCGAGACAGGCGAAGTTCGCGACCGCTCCGAATACTGGAACCACCATGTGCTTGAAGCCACTGAACTCATGGTGCTCGCGAAAAGCCACGATGCAGACAATGTTGGTCAGGCCGTAGAGCAGGAAGGTGCCGAAGTTGGACAACAAGGTAATCAGCAGCAGGCCGTTGGGCAGCGATGACAGGCTGGCGTTGGAGCTCATGCCCAGCGCATACCAGATATCGTGCGGCAGGGTTGCGATGGTTTTGTCGTCGGGAGCTGAACCACCGGCGAAGTAGAAGATCGCTCCGTACGCTCCCATCACCGCGGAGATCGTCGCCAGCACCCAGATCGCGCGGTGGGGGGTCAGGTTTTCGCCGTGAAGGATTCCGAAGTGCTCGGGTACCTCCTCGTCCCGGCCCATCGCGTAGGTCACACGCGCACCCGTGTTGATGCAGCTCAGCGTGGTCCCGATGAGCGCGAGAAAGACGGTGAACGCCTCGATCAGCATGAAGGCCTGGCCGTGTCCGCCCAGCAGGGTGTTGCCGATGATCACACACATGTCGCCGATCGGGGCAGCCGAGCCTTTTGCGTCGGCGAGACTATAGGCGCTGTTCAGAAAGTAGTTGGCCGCAAAGTATTCGATCAGGTAGCAGAACAGCCCCTGGATGGTCAGCGAGAGCAACACGCCGCGGGGGATGTCGCGTTTGGGGTTGATTGCCTCTTCACCCAGCGCCGTGACCGACTCGAAACCTACCAGAAGTAGGATTGCGATAGTCGCCTGCAGCATCAACCAGTCGAACCGATGCGGGAGCACAACCGACAGCGCACTCGGATGGGCGGGATGATCACCGCTCAGACTGTATTTGAGGGTCGACGCCACCATATTGCCGTTTGCGTCCAGTCCGAAGCCGGTCGATCCGGCAGGGTGCCCGATGCGGTATGCAACTGCCAGCGCGGCAAAGAACAGCAACGCACTTATCTGAATCGCGTTAATCGCGATCGCCACGTTGGTGGATCCGCTCACTCCGCGAAACGCGATGTAGGCGACGAAGTAGCTGAAGATAACCGCGACCAGCGCCATGAAGACCGGTCCCGGAACTGCCGCGTTCATCGTGGTGGGGGAAATGGTTCCGACGATATAGCCGACCAATACTCCCATTGTCGCAACCATGACCGCGGGATACACCCAGTAGTACAGGTGAGACGCCCAGCCGATTACGAACTTGGCGATTCGCGCGAACCGGTAGGCGTGGGTGGTCTTGAGAAATGCCTGCTCGGCGAACAGGTAGGAACTCCCGGCGCCGGGGTAGAGCTTGGCGAGCTCCGAATATGACAAGGCAGTGGCATAGGCAAGCAGCAGTGCTACGAAGATTCCGGCCCACATCACCAGACCCGAGGGAAACACGTAGCCCGCCTGCAATACGAACGTGATCCACAGAAAAGCGCCCGGAGCGATCAGCGCCATTGCATTAACGGTAACGCCGGTCAGACCCAGCGTCGGCACCATCTTGACTTCTGCTTTCTCTGCCATCCTTTCCTCCTCGGGTTTGGCCACCGCTCGACCCGTGGTGCGAGACGCGTTCGAACCAAAAGCCGCGCGACGCCCCTACTCAAGAAGGATGCCAGCAGACGATGCGCTCCGCGTTTCCTGCAATTTGCAACGCGCCGACGATACACGATGCTGCTGATCGTGCCCGCTCGCTAGGCAAGCGCAGCCTGTTTATTGTTCAGCGTGTGAAGTGCAGACGCAGCTACTCGACCGAAAGTTGTATATTAACTATCTGTATCGCAAATACACAGCGAGTTAATTGTCTCCAGTTCTACATAGAAAGTTGGATAGACACTAGATGGAAGGTTGGAAGCGCGGAAATTACTTTTTGGGTTTTCCTAAAATACGCAGACAGTGCTCGCAGCTTTGAAGAGCGCCCGGTGCCCGCCGCCCAACCGGTCACCTGCTTCTAGGGGCTGCCCTGACCGGCTCGTTGAGCCTCGGGATCTGCGCGCGCTGTCGCGCAGCGGTCCTGGCGCTGAAGCGCCTCGAGGGCGGACAGATGCTGGTTATCGTCGATTACGGTGCGAGAAAGGAGCAGGCCTCGCTTCGATGGAGCGAAGACGATGACGCGCTGGAGCGCGTTGTCCGACAGCGGTAAGGTCTGGCCGCGTTGCACCAGCAAGAGTTCGAGAGAATCGCCCGTCACTTCACGATCATTGCGGACGAAGAAGTTGTTGGTGGCGGCGTCGAAAGCGGAGACCGACCAGTAAGTCGAATGTGGCACACTGGCGATAACCCGCAGGGGCCCGCTCGACAAATCGAATGGACAGCTTGCATACAGGATGTCGGGACTTGGGCGCACCACCACGCGCGAAGCGGCAGTGGGCCGCGTCCCGAAGTGCATTGCGTTCGGCTCTCCCATGGTCCTGAGCGCGCGTCGCATGACCAGCCGCGGCAGCGCGTAGAGCGTGCCGAAATGCACGAGGAGTGCGATCGCGAGCGTGGCGGCCAACCACGATCCAAGGTCTCGTGCGCGCGGGTTCATGGACAGCTCACCTTCTTGACTGTCGGCAGCACAACCTGGGCCGGGTCGAACGCGACCCGCGGGCCAGGATTGTAAAGCCGCAAGCTCAGCGAGAAGCGGCCGGGCCCGAGCGGAATCCAATTGGCGCCGCCATTGGCACCGCCCACTTGCACCAGAAAGACTCCGTCAGCCCGGCGCACCACCGTGGTCTTGGACACCGAATAACGGTTCGCCGGGTTCGGAATAAGAAATTCGTCGGGACCATACGCGGTGATGCTCCACCACCGCGCATCGGGATCGTGGCCTGAAATCTCGTACACACAGCGGCCGTCGAGCCGCTGGCCTTCGCCGTCGTGGGTTGCCGTGTAATAGACCGTCTCGCGGGCGTTCAGCGCGAGAAATCCGTGGAGCGCGACCCTCGCGCGCGTGTACGGGTTGCCGCGCGGATTACCGGCGGCAACATCGGTCCTCCACGAACCATTCTCCACTCCGCCCAGCGCGGCGACCCGCACGACGGCAAGCCAGGTAGCAAAGAGGCCCAGCGCAGTTCCGACCAGCACAGCCGAAATCATCATCCCCAGTTTCATCGGCAGCCTCAACCAAATGACAAAAGAAGCCCTTTACGAGGCCACTACGTTGGCCCAAGCAGATTCGTTACGCTGGGAAATAGCGCCCGACGTTCGGTAGCCGTGGGAACGCGGCACC
>DASXMJ010000123.1 GCA_036495685.1 Candidatus Binataceae bacterium
CTCGGGGCTCGATTGCTGTCGGTTTTCGCGGCCTATGAGAGCGCTCCACTCGCGAAAAAGCTCGGGATCAAAACCGGCAGCATCGTCGCCGTCCGCGGTGCGCCACCGGGACTGAAGGCCAAGCTCGGCGAGTTGCCGTCCGGCGCCAAACTGATAGCTCAGAGTAAAGCTCCGCGCGATCTGACGATGTGGTTTGTGCATTCCCACGCCGTTCTGGTCGGTGAGATGTCGGCGATGCAGCAACACGCCAGCTCGGGCGGGCTCTGGATCTTGTGGAACAAGAACGCATCCTCTGAGGGGGATATCCGACTGACGCAGCTGACCGTTCGAAGAGCCGGCCTCGACGCAGGCCTGGTCGACTTCAAGATAACCCGCATCGACGACGATTGGGCGGGTCTACGGTTCACGGTCCGCAAACGTTGATGCTTGAGATCCTGACTCTCCGCCGTTGACATTGTGCAGTGGTTTCCGTTCGGTGCCAGTTCCGCGCGGCGTTGGTTAACGACGCGCCTTTCGGTAGGCGCTCCCATGAGCTTAGCGAGTCCGGGTTTTTCGTCTCAGGATTGCGAGGCTCGCCGCATTACTTCGCGCATCCGTAAAATCATCGCCTGGGTGGAGGCGGTGTCGTTAACTCGCGGATAGGGTTCGTCCGGAACTGACACTTCCAGGAAGCGGCATAAGGGCTCCCACCCTTGTCGCGCTTCGAACACCAGCAGACGCTTCGAATCGATCGTGTCGCGAACTTCCTGGTTGTGCCGGTTGAACACCGCAATCGCGTGCGCTTTGTCCTCGAAACGGTTGTCAAAGGTGTCGTCGAGGATCGCCTTGCGCACCATCTGGTTCTGCTGGCGGACCAACTCGGGTGCGTCATCCGAAAGCGGCCAGGTCATTGGCTGATAGATGGTGTCGCGCATGCTTTGATACCAGGACTCCGGGTCGCGCAGCGAGAGCAGCACCTTCGCATCCGGAAAATGATCCGCGAGTTCCCGCCACCATCGAGTGGAGGGCCAATCGACCGTTGCGGAGAAGTCGCGAAACAGCAGGTCCCAGTCGACCGGTTTGCCGAACGCCGCACTATGCCACAGCGCCACATGATCCGGCCGCGGAAATACTTCCAACATGTGATAACAGGGGCCGTAGCCGATCTTTTCCAGCGCGTTCTTGAGCGACAACGTGCCAGTCCTGCCAAATCCCGCCCCAACCACTTTCAACGCCATCCGAGCGAGTCCTCCGCCGAAGTTCGAGTTCGTTTACAACACTTGGGCATCGATGTCGATGGAATGCCTCCTGACGAGGCGGCGGTCGCTCTCAGCAGGTTTTGCCGTAGACCACCTCCCCCCCAGTAGACCACCTGCCCCTTTGAAAGTGATCGCGCAGGCGTTCCTGCCCGTGACCGGAGAACGCGATTCCTGTGCGCACCATTTGCGGAGGTTTGGAACGCCGAGGTCCCGCGTTGCTACGCCAAACACCCTGGTCCGGGGCGCTCTAAACTTCATCAATAGAGCTTGCTATCTGGCTACGGGATCGAAGAAAATTCGATCGAGGAGCTGACCAAAATGGCAGATACCCACGACAACCCGGCGATCGGCATGATGAGTGGTCTTACCAAGCCCAAACGGCCGCAGGAATACTACGAGGAAATCAAGAAGAAGTTCGGCGAAGAGCGAGACCTCCGGCTGAACTACCGACCGGAGGGGACTGCGCAATACACCTCTGAGCTGACCGGACCACTGGCCAGGTACGAGGTGGATCCGTTCGGCAGCGAGGTTACGCCCCGCGAGCCGATCAACGATACCGTCGAAGTCCTATTCATCGGGGGTGGGTTTTCCGCCCTGTTGACTTCCGCCCGCCTGCGCGAACGCGGAGTCGAGAGCATTCGCATCGTCGAGCGCGGCGCCGACGTGGGCGGGACCTGGTATTGGAACCGCTATCCCGGCGTGGCATGCGATGTGGTCGCATACGACTACCTGCCGCTGCTCGATGAAACCGGTTACGTGCCCACCCGCCACTACGCGCGGGGCGATGAGATTTTCTCGTACTGCCAGGCCATCGCAAAAAGGTACAACCTCTACGAACTCGCGGTCTTTCAGACCACGGTCACCTCCACGGCGTGGGACGAAGCCGAACAGATGTGGCATGTCACCACCGACCGCGGCGACCACATGAAGGCGCGGTTCGTAATCTGCGCCAATGGCACTCTGTCCAAGCCCAAGCTCTCCAAGATCAAGGGAATGGAGACTTTCAAAGGGTATTCCTTCCACACCTCGCGCTGGGACTACGAGTACACCGGGCCGGATCTCTCACGCCTGTCCGACAAGGTCGTGGGGATCATCGGCACGGGAGCGACCGCCGTGCAGGCCATTCCGGAGCTCGGCGCGAACGCCAAGGAACTGTATGTGTTCCAGCGGACCCCTTCTTCGATCGATATCCGCGACGATTGGGAAACTGATCCGGAATGGGCAAAAAGGTTGAAGCCCGGGTGGCAGACGAAACGGCGCGCTAAGGCGCGCATGGAACCCGAGCTCACTCCCGAGCAGAAAGCCCGCTATGAGGCGATGTCGCGTGAAGAGAAAGTCCGCCGGCAGGAGAATGCCAACATCGATGCGATGATGCGGATCCACAAGCGCATCGAGGAGACGGTCAAGGACAAAGCGACGGCCGAAGCGCTCAAGCCGTGGTACATGTTGATGTGCAAGCGGCCCTGCTTCCATGACGACTACCTGCCGACCTTCAATTTGCCCAACGTCCATTTGATCGACACGCAGGGGAAAGGAATTACCGAAATAAACGAGAAGGGTCCGATATTCGAGGGTAAGCAGTACGAACTTGACGTGCTCATCTACGCGACCGGTTTCGAGGTGCAGAAAACCGGCATCTACAACCGGATTGTGGGGGAGGGCGGACGCGACCTGAACGACAAATATGCCAGTGGCATCCGCACCATGCTGGGTATCCACACGCAAGGCTACCCCAATCTGTTCATCATGGGTGGCTACCAGGCGTCTTTTCAGTTCAACCTGACCGACATGCTGCAGGCGCAAGGCGATCACATCGCGGTGTGCATCGACTACGCGCGCCGCAGCGGCCATCAGGCGATCGACGTCACCCCCGAGTCTGAGGAACAGTGGGTGCAGGAGGTCATCGCGCATCGTGGCAAGACCACTCGCAACCAGGATTGCACTCCCGGGTACTACAACTTTGAGGGCGAGTTTCAGCGTCGTCAGGACGGCAACTACAACGGCGGATTCAACGCGTACTGCAAACACCTCGACGCGGTGGGTGCAAACATGGAGAAGCACTTCGTCTTCACCAAGAAGTAAGCGGTGCGGCCTCAGAGCGCGAGTTGGGTCGCGATAAGTTCGCACCTCGATCGAGGTTGTCGATTCTCTGGATGGCTCGGTCGGCTGAGTCATCCTTGTGCAAGGCTATGGCGCGTTGGCATCGCGAATCGTCGGCAAGTTGCGAGTAGCCCGCCGCTTGGCGGGTCGACGTAAGCTGCGCGTCTATCGTAGTGCGGGGTCTAGGATGGGTCGGGCGCCCGGCATCACCCTGCGCCAGATGAACTCGTTTGCCGGCAAGCACCTGCTCGCGCTGGTACGCGGGGGCGACTATGCGCACGCGGGTGAGGAAGAAGCGATCGAGCTGGCGTTCAGCGCGGTCCCTAAACATCCCCGGCAATCAATTCTTGATGTCGGATGCGGCCGCGGTGGAACCATCGCTTTCTTGCGGCGCAACGGATGGGGTCAAATCGCCGCGGGAATCGATCGGGACGGCGATTCCATAGAATACGCGCGAGCCAACTACCCGGGCATCCAATTCGAGGCGTGCGATGTCCTGGAGGTTTCCCGCGCGCTCGCCCGCCGCTTCGACGTCATCTATATGCTGAACGCGTTCTATGCCTTCGACGCGCAGTGCGAGGCGCTCGCGGCACTGAGACAAGTTGCCCAAGTGGGCGCGCGTCTGGTTATCTTCGACTACTCTGATCGCGGTGGACTGGCGCGGGATCCGCTGGTGGTAAATGCCGGGACGATCGTTCCGCATCCGATCGAGACGTCGCGAATCCCGGACGACCTCGCCGCCGCCGGATGGAAACTCGATTCCGCCGAGGAGGTGAACGAACAATACCGGCGCTGGTATGGGGACCTGCTTTCGCGAATCGAGCGCAAGGGCGCCGAAATCGTCGCGCTCGGGGGGGAAGATGCCTTCGCCTATATGATCGCGGTATATGGCGGAATGCTCCGCAAGATCGAGGGCGGCCTGTTGGGCGGGGTGCTGCTTAATGCGTTCGCGGTATGACAAGAGCCACGGAGAAGTTCCCAACTCGTTCCACGCGGATCTTCCCTAGTGCCCCTTCCGCATCATTCGTATCCCGAAGGACTTCATAAGCCGGGTCGGCAGTTCCGCGCCCAGCATCGCGAAGATGACGTCGTTTTCCAGTTCCCTGGGCTCTGAGAGAACGACGGTGCCCGGCCCTCCGGTGAGGTTGGCAGCAGATTGCGCCACGCGGGGTCCAAGAACCACCTTCCGCTCCTTGATTTCCAGCAACTGGCTCATCGGGTAGGCAGTTATCAGACCTTGCTGCTGTAGTGCGCTGATTTTCTCCGCATTCTCCGGGGTGACGGGCGGTCCGAGAGTAGCATCGCGGTAGGAATAACTTACCACGTTGCGCAGTTCCGGATTCGCCAGCGCCTGCGTTACCTCCGCTCCCGCGTTGCCGCCGCCCACTACCAGGATACGCCGGTCGTGGTATTCCTCGGGTTCGATGAGATTGTAGAAGACCCGCTCGGGCGCTTCGCCAGGCAGGTTAAGCTTGCGAGGCGCTCCGCGCACCCCGATGGCGAGAATCACGTACCGCGTCTTGAAGTTCTTGCCCGATGACGTCGAGATTTCAAAAAAGTCTTCGGCGCGGTTGATTTCCGTGACCTCCTCGCGTTCCTGGATGGCGACCTGAATGGTCACCAGCATCTCCTGCCACTTCTTGACCAGTCCCTCCTTGGAATTATCGCCTTCCATCATGAAGGTGCCGTATTCATTGATGTCGATCGGCGTGGATTGCACAAATTTGCCGCGCGGATAATTTCGGATCGTGCTCGCGGCAGTGGTCTTTTCGAGCGCGATGTAGTTGAGGCCCTGGCTCTTTGCGGTAGTCGTCGCGCCGATTCCCGCTGGCCCGCATCCCACGATCGCCACGTCGTAGACCTCGGGTTGCGGGGCCGGCTTAAGTCCCTTGAGCGCGCTGGCGACAAATTCGACCGCCTGCCTCCCGGAACGCATCGCCAGGTTGATCGATGCGGTACCCGCCGTCTCGCCCACGACGTATAGCCCGGTGACGTTGCTCTGATAGCTGTCGTCGAGCGCGGGTACCTCCGCGATTCGCTGCGGAGCGACGCTTCCGCGTACACGCTTGGCGACCGCGACCGCCGGCAGATAGCGCGCGTAGGCAAAGGCGCCGACCGCCAGCAGCGCCATTGCGGCAAGGCCGATCGTCCACGGGCGCCACCGCGTGGGTTGGATCTGAATCTGCGGTCTACCTTGCGGAGGAAAGGACAACCGGACGCCATAGCCTGCCAGTAGCAGCCCCTGGGCCGGATGGGGACGCACCAGGGGCGCGGGATGCGGAAAGTCTTTCACCTTCTCCGCGCCCTTGTAATTGAGATGGAAGGCATGACACTCGGCGCAGCCGGTGACCTTTCTTTCTGCGGAGGGTGGGAGCACCGCCGCCATCGCGACGCTGCCCTGGAAAATGCGGCGGCCCGACGCGGAGGCCTGCTCCAATCCGGCCTTGCCAGCCTGGTGCGCGTGACAGCCGAAACAATTCGCAACTCGTTTGCTGTGGAAGTCGCCGGGCTTGGCCGAACTCTCCATGTCGGTATGGCAGACGATGCAGTTGGACTGGAGGTGGCCCACGGAATGCCCGAACACCGCCCGGACGAACTGAAAGCGATCGGCCGCGACATAGTCGATTAGGAGGGGTTGCGGCGTATCCGAGGAACGCTGGGCCGCGTACTGCGGAGCGATCGAGCTCAGCGCCAGCTCCGGATCGCGCCAGCTCGCATGGCAGTTGCTAATCGCGCACCCGGCCATCGCGATCGAAAGGCGCTCGGGCGCGTTCGGCCGCCACGGCTGCGCCACGTGACAGGTGTGGCACTGCAGGTGCTTTCCGGAGGAGTCGAGCACCGCGCTCAGCGCGGCGACCTCGGTTGCGGCCTGCTTCTTTCGTTCCGCAGAGCGCAGCCTCTGCACCTCGGCCTGCGCCTTTTGCAGGTGATCGATGGTGTCCGCAAGGTGCTGTTGATGGGAGAACGCCTTGTCGAAGAGCTGGATTGGGGCACCCATCAGCAGCATCGGCTTCTTGCCGTGCGCACTCACGTCCTCGATCGAGTCGTGCTGGTGGCACCACGCGCAGTTGTTGCCAGACACCATTGCGAAATTGACCACGGCGCCGATGTGATCGGTGTGACAAGACAGGCAGGCGAGGTTGTCGTGGAAATTGACGATCGACTTGCCCGCAACTACTCCTGAGCTGGGGTCGCTGACCTTGGTATCGGAATGCGGATTGCTCGGCATTTGCCCGTGACAATCGACGCACCCGGTACTTGCGACCTGGACCCCGCGCCACGGCTCATGACACGTTGCGCAATCCGCGCTGAAGGTCTGATGGCCGCGCAGCAAGGTGCCCGGCGAATAGCTGCTGTGCAGCGCAAGCGCGATCCCGACAATCAGCAGCGCCGAACAGCCAACTACGACCAGAAAGCCACGCCGCGTCATAGCCCGTAGAAGTACAGCACCCCGACGACATGAAAGATCAGCAGCCCGAAAGTGCACACCGCAAGCACGATATGAACGGTGAGCCACTCGGTGCTGAAATTCAGGTTGAAGGCGTTGTGCTCGAGATTCAGTTTGCGCGCCGTGAGGTCGACCAGCTCCTTCCACGCCGCGGCGTCATCACCGAACTGCGCAGGCGCCTGCTGCCACTGCGCACACATTTCGGATCCCAGGTCGCGTCGCTTTAGCGTCGCTCCCAGAAGGCGCCATCGCGATGCGATCCGATCCGCCTCCAAAATCGGCTTGAGATTCTTCAGGTACGCTTGCACGAGCGCTTCCGAATGACCCAGCACTTTTTCTTCCGCTTCGACGTAGGTGGCGTCGACACGCGAAGCGACATCCTGTAGGCGTACTTCGCGTTCGGGCATCGTCTCGATCACGGGCGGCAGATACTCCTGAATTGCCACGCCCAACACGCCGCTCAAGAGCAACAGCGCGACCGTCAACGCCAGCAGCGTTTCCACCGGGCTCATCAGGCCACTGCTCATGTGCCACCACAGCGGCAACACAACCAGGATTCCCAGCGTGATGTGCACCGCCCGCCAACTTTCCAGGCGATCCACCACGATCATGCGTTGCTGCCAGCTCGCCGGCAGAATGCGTCCCGTGATGCGCAGCACCCGCAGCGAAAACCAGAGCGAGCGCTTGCGCACGCTGTACCACCCCAGGCTTACAAAACCGACCAGCGATATTGTTCCGCTCCAGTATTCGGAAACCTTGAGCCCGCGTGCCTCGGCAGCTGAATGGGCGATGAGCACAACCAGCGCGCACAGCACCATCCACAAGGCCGCGTTGAGCGGAAGGGCGCGCGCCCGCCGTGAGACGGTGATCGTCGAGCGCCGTGCGGTGGCCCCGCTCACTTGGCTGCCCAGTGCCCGGGGTTGGAGCGGGCGCTTTCACCAAGCTGCGCGCCTGCGGGCAAGCTTACAGAGGGGTATGCAGCGGAGGGCGACCAGCGTGACATCAACGATCCTAGTCGTTTCCTCCGGTTGCTTTGCGCACCGGAGCTGGACCGTGCTTGACCGCGCCGGTCTGCTCGAACAGCGTCGCCGAGGTGATCCGCATCGCGGCGCCGGTCGGACAATTGTGGACGCACCCCATGAACGGCAGACCGTCACACAGGTCGCATTTGATGGGAAACGCGATCGGAACGTGCGGATGAGCCGCCGGGGCCGGTGCTTCGGCGGCCTCGCGGGCCGCGTCATTGTGCTGGCGCACTTCGGTGAATTCGTTGGTGGCCAGGCGCGCGGGGTCGCCTTTCTCGTGGCCGGCAAAAATCCGGTTCCACAGCCGCGGGGCCGCGGCGTGTGAAGCAACCGGATAGGGACGAAAAAAGTTTGCCCCCACCACCGCGGCCTTCTTGGCCTGGGCGCGGTCGAATTTGCCGGTCTCGATCATGGCGATGTTGTCGTAGGGACAGGCGATCTCGCAGTTACCGCATCCGATGCACATGTCGTACTGGAAATAGATCTCGCCTTCCGGCCGACGCTTGATGGCGCCGGTCGGGCAGCTGTTCATGCATTTCGGATCGTCGCAGTGGCGGCAGGCGGCTGGCACCAGGTATTTGCCGACCGCCACACCATTGCGAATGAGGCGGCTTTCGCCGTGCAGGGATTCGCAGGCCTGCACGCAGGCGTCGCATTTGATGCACAGGTCCAGGTCCATCACCAGCAACGCATCGGCCTGCACGTAGCCGAGCTGCCCGCTCCGTTCGAGCAGTTCGGAAATCTCCGGCGTGATCAGATCCTCTTCCTGGTGGCGTTGCTCGATTACCGAGCGCACGTGCGCCTCCACCCCCGGGTAGCGTTTGCACAGCTCCAGGAAATCGGCAGCGCGGATCTTGACTACCTCGCATTTGCCGGCGGTGAGCACACTGGCGTAGCGTTTCCCGCCACCAAGCAGCGCCATCTCGCCGAAAAATTCGCCAACCCGCCGATAAGCGAGAATGCGATGCGATCCGTCCGCGCGCTGAAACACCACCTGCACGAATCCATCGCGCACGATGTAGAACCCGTCGGGATCCTCCCCCTGTCGAACCAGCGCAATTCCGCGCAGGTCGTAGCGTTGGATTTCACAGCGGTCGATCAGCCGATCGATAAACTCCTTGGGAACGCCCTTGAACAACTCGAGTTCCTGCGCCAGCACCCGAACCGCACGGTCGTGGTAGCGATCCGTGACGATCTGCCGTGCTTCGGTGTTGCTGATCAGGAACTTGAGGCAGTGACGCGGAAGGTAAAACAACTCTGCGCCCTCCTCGGCCGCCACTACATCGGTGGTGCGCGCCAAACCGCCTAGCGCGCCGAGTTCGCCAAAAAAAGCCCCCGCGGGAATTGATGCCGCCTTTACCCGGCTGCCGTCAGCGGCCACATCGTAGAGGTCGACCTTGCCGCGCAGGATGAAGCAAAGATCCAGCTCGTATTCGCCTTTCTTGCAGATAAGCTGGCCGCCGGCGAAACGGCGGACGCACATACCGGCCTCGTGCTGATATGTGTTGAGAAACGAGGTCCGCTGTTGTTCAGTGAAGGTCGCAAAGACTTGGAAGCGCGAGAGCTCCTGCCAGAGCTCCTGCGGTGGGGTTGTGACGACGGCGCCGGTCACTTCCACGATGGTTTCGCTTAACCCGTCGACCGCGCAGTGTCAATCGAGAGCACATGTACGAGCCAACGGCAGCACGCCGGGGCTGGCGTACAAGCAGCGCGGCTGGTGTGGAAATCCTCGGGCCGTTCGCTCGCGAGCTCCAAGCGGTGCTCCGACTCTGGTCGGCGGTGGCAGGCGGCCTCAGCCAGCTTTACGGAGCGGGGCCGAGCCCCCTCTGATCGCCTTTGTTTGTCCGAACAGGGTCGCCGAAGAAACGCGCATCGCCGCGCCGGTTGGGCAATTGTGCACACATCCCATGAAGGGCAATCCGTCACACAGGTCGCACTTGATCGGAAAGGCAACCGCAACATGAGGCCCAGCCGCGAGCTGAGCTTGCGTCTCGGCTTTGACCGTATCGTTGCGATCGCGTATTTGCACAAACTCCCCACCCGCGAGGCGCTCGCGTTGACCCCTGGCATGGCCGGAAGAAATCCGCTCCCAGAGACCCGGCGCAGCGGAGTGAGAAGCAACCGGGTAAGGCCGATAAAAGGGCCGGCCAACCGCCGCGGCCTTTTTTGCCTGCGCGCGATCGAATTTGCCGGTCTCGATCATCGCGATGCTGTCGTAGGGGCAAGCGATCGCGCAGTTGCCGCACCCGATGCACATGTCGTACTGGAAATAAATTTCCCCTTCCGGTCGGCGTTCCACGGCACCCGTTGGGCAGCTGTTCATGCATCTGGGGTCTTCGCAATGGCGGCACACGACCGGCACCAGGTACTTGCCGATCGTGACCCCGCTGCGGACCAGCCGGCTTTCACCGTGCAAAGATTCGCAGGCCTTCACGCAGTTGTCGCACTTGACACACAGGTCCAGGTCCATCACCAGCAGCGCGGCGGCCTGCACGTAACCCAATTGGCCGCTCTTCTCCAGGAGGTCGGAAATTTCCGGGGTGATGAGCTTTTCCTGCCGCTGGCGCCGCTCGATCACGCCGCGCACGTGCTTTTCGACCTCGGGGTAACGTTGGCACAACTCCATGAACGTGGTGCCGTTGAGCTTGACCAGTTCACATCTGCCGGCGGTGAGCACATTGGCGGACCGCGCTCCGCCCCCAAGCAACGCCATCTCGCCGAAGAATTCTCCAGCGCGAAGGTACTCCAGAATGCGATGGGAGCCGTCCGGGCCATCGACCACTATCTGAACGGCTCCGTCGCTCACGATGTACAGCGCGTCCGCTTCCTCCCCCTGTTGAATCAGCGGAATCCCGCGCGTCTCGTAGCGCACGATTTCGCACCACCCGACCAGGTGTTCGATAAACTCCTGCGCAACACCCTTGAACAGCTCGAGTCCCTGGGCGAGCACCCGGATCGCGCGTTCCTGGTAGCGTTCGGTCACCATCCGCCGCGCGACCGGGTTGCCCATCAGAAAGGTGAGGCAATGGCGTGGAATGTAGAGCAATCTGGTATCGTCGGCCGCGGCCACTACGTCGGTTGTGCGTGGCTGGCCACGGATTGCGCCCAGCTCGCCAAAAAAGTCGCCCTCGGAAAGCGACGCGACTTTAAAGGCGCTTCCGTCAGCCGTACGGTCGTAGAGGTCGACGGTTCCGCGCAGGATGAAACAGAGGTCAAGCTGATATTCACCTTTGCGGCAGGCGAATTCCCCGCTCGCAAAACGGTGCACGCACATGAGCGCTTCGCGTTCGAAAGCCCAGATGAACGAGAGGCGTTCTTTTTCGGTAAAATTCGCGAACAGCTCAAAGCCCGCGAGCTGCTGCCACAGCTCCGGCGCCTCGATCGTGATGATGGCACCCGATTTCACAGAGTCTCTCCCGTAACCTGCGCAAGGTAGTGCTCAACCGGAGACTAGTTGGCAACACCTACCCACAAGCACGCCGACGGTCCGACTGGTTCCAGGCACCGCTGTGAACTGGCAGGGGAGAGACCATGTCTATGCTGCGGCATTCCGCAACCGTGGAAGGACCTCCCGGTTGAAAAGTTGATCATGCAGCGTCAGATGGAAACAATCTACCCCGAGTTCGTGGAATTCCAGCATCCTGCTCAGGATAGTCTTGGGACTGCCGATGAGGCGGCTGGCGAACCCTTCGTTGGTGTCGAGCTGGGTTAGCCGATCGTCCGGCGAAGTCCACATTCCACGAGCGCCTCCCGTCCTGGCATTCCTGCGCGCGATCATCTCCTTATCCACCTTGTCGAGCATGGCGGCCAGATCCCGCTCGGCCTCGGCATCGGTTTCGCGGCATAACGGAATACAGTAGAGCGCGAATCTCACCCGGCGTCCCGCCTGCGCCGCGCGGTCCCGTACCTCGCCGATGATCGCACGAATCTTTTGCGGTGGTCCGCCATTGAGGAACATCCAATCGGAATGCGAGGACGCCATCTCGCATGCCACCGGAGACTGGCCGCCTTGCCACACTTCGAGTGCCGGGCTTATGGGACGCGGCTCCAGGCGCAGATTCGATATGCGGTAGAAGCGGCCCGCATAGTCCAGCGCCTCCTGCGACCAGGCCCCGCGGAGCACCTCGATAAATTCACGTGACCGCGCGTAGCGTTCGTCATGCTCAAGCAAGTCGGCGCCGTACATGCCGAATTCGGCTTCATGCCATCCGGTCGTGACGTTGATGGCCCAGCGCCCTCCCGACAACCGGTCGAGCGACGCTCCCCATTTAGCGATGGGCGCGGGCAGAAAAAACCCCGGATGAACCGCGGTGATCAGGCGAATGCGTTTGGTGAGCGCCGCATAGTATGCGGTCATCGCCAGGCAATCGTAGGAAGAGCCTTCGATTTCCGCACCGGTTCCCCACCAGCGCTGCGCGACCAAAAGGTAGTCGATTCCAAGCTCCTCGGCCCGCAACACGGGCTCAACCATCGACGCCCGCAGTCCGTCCCCATTTGCTTCGGGAATGAGCCGCATCGCCCCGCGCCGGCCCTGCCCCAGAAGCTGAGGCCCGCTGAGCACAGTCGGGGCCCAAGTGCAGGTCAGTATTTCACCCATGCTCGCGCCTTGCTTGCGTCATACCACGCAGCACCGATCTGAACGAACGCAGGAACCCCTCCCAGCCGTTTCACTTGGTGCGCAGCCAGCTCAGGGCGCCCGCAACGAGAGCATGCACCCCGGTTGAGAGGGTTGGCTCAATGACTGGGGCGAAGAGGGGCGAATGATTGCTCGGAACTTCCCCAAGTCGGTCTTCCTCGGCAGCTTTTCGTAGATATTCCGGATCGAGCCCGCCGAAATACCAGAACACCGAAGGTGCGCCGGCCGCAGCGGCGAATTCGCCGAAATCCTCGCTGGCGTTTACCAATCCAATCTCGCTCACGCGCTCCTCGCCAAAATGCCGGGTTAGTGCACCAACGGTTTTGCCGGTCGCCTCGGGATCGTTGGCGAGAATTGGAAAACTGTTGAGCGGACGAAACTCGGGTTCGCGAGGCGCGCCGGACGCCGCTGCTTCCGCCGCGGCCATACGCCGCACCGCGTCCAAAACCCGTTGGCGAACCGACGGCGAGAACGATCGGATGTTCAACTTGATCGATGCCTGATCGGGAATGATGTTCTCCTTGGTACCGGCGTGCAGGCTGCCGACCGTCACCACCACCTGGTCGTTGGGCGCAACCTCGCGAGCCACGATGGTTTGCAAGCGCATGACCAGCGACGCCGCCATGACAATCGGATCGATGCTCGACTGGGGACGCGATCCGTGGGAGCCGCGGCCGAAGAGCTTGATCTCGAAACTGTCAGCCGCCGACATGGTTACGCCCGAGCGCCAGGCTACTGACCCTGCGGCGGTCGGCGTGACATGTTGACCCAGCACCACGTCGGGCTTGCCGAAGCGAGTAAAGAGCCCATCTTCGATCATTCCCTTTGCACCGCAACCGATTTCCTCGGCCGGTTGAAAAACCATCATCAGGCGCCCCGCCCACCGATCGCGATTGCGCGCGAACAATATCGCGGCGCCGCACAAGCAGGTGACGTGCAGGTCATGTCCGCACGCGTGCATGATCGGCACGGGCTCCCCATCGCCATCGACGCCCGACGCGGCGCTCGCATAGGCGAGACCGGTCTGCTCGCGCACCGGCAGCGCGTCCATATCGGCGCGCAACATCACGGTGGGACCGATACCATTTTCAAGCACCCCGACCACTCCGGTCTTGCCGATTCCGGTGGTGACCAAATATCCTTCGCCGCGCAGGTGCGCCGCCGCCTTCGACGCCGTCCGGGTTTCCTGCAGCGAAAGCTCGGGGTTGCGGTGCAGGTCCTGGTAGAGGGCGGTCAACTCGGACCGCAGTCCATCAAGTCCGGCCACCATTTGGGTCAGCGCATCCATCCGGGTCTCCCTTCTTCATTGTTGGAAAAGATAACGTCTGCGGGGGCTGTGGCAATGCGAAGCATGAGGCGAAATTTGGCGTGGTCGCCTAACCGCATCTGCAAATCAACTGTCTGAGATAACCACCCAGGTCGGAGCATGGTCACTCGCCTTCTCCCAACCGCGGATTTCGCGGTCGACGCCCGCACTGACCAGGCGCTGGGCGGCCGCCGGGCTGAGCAGCAGGTGATCGATCCGCAGTCCCGCATCGCGCCCAAAGTGATTGCGGAAGTAATCCCAGAACGTATAGACCCGCTGGTCGGGGTGTAACTTGCGCAACGCATCGGTCCAACCCTGTGCGAGGAGCCGCGCAAAAGCCGCGCGCGTTTCCGGGCGGAACAGCGCATCATCGACCCAGCTTTCCGGTTTGTAGACATCAATCTCACTGGGAATGACGTTGTAGTCGCCCGCCAGGACCACGGGCCGGTTGGTGGCGAGCAGCGCTTGCGCGTGCGTGGTCAGGCGCTCGAGCCAGCGAAGTTTGTAGTCGAACTTGTTGCCTGGCGCGGGATTCCCGTTAGGGAGATAGAGGCAGCCGATCAGCACGTCATCGACCAACGCTTCGATATAGCGGCTGTGGAGGTCGTCGGGATCGCCGGGCAGCGCCCGCCGATGCTCGATCGGATCGGCGCCGCGCGCGAGAATCGCGACCCCGTTAAAACTTTTTTGACCATGCCAGACTACGCCATAACCCGCGTCGCGCACCGGCGCTTCAGGAAACTTGTCCTGCGGCGCTTTCAGTTCCTGAAGGCACACCACGTCCGGCTTGGATTCGCCCAGCCAGCGCAGCAGGGCCGGAAGTCGAGCACCGATACCGTTGACATTGAAGGTTGCGATCTTCATAGACTCAGGGTCTGCAGCGCTCCTCTTACCTATCGCACGTCCGTGGTGGCGAGAGCGAGGAGGTACACATGATTCACTTACACTATTTCATTACGCGAAAGCCCGCTCTCGGTGAGGAGGAGTTTCATCGCTACTGGCGCGAGACGCACGCGCCGATAGTGAAGCGGATTGCGCAGCTCAAAGGTTATCTGCAGACCCATCGCATCCCCTTCGCGAGCGACAACTCGACCTACGATGGCGAGGCCGAGGTGTGGCTGGACGACCTCGAGGCGCTCGCCAGTCTGCGCGAAGCCCCTGAATTCTTAAACGGCGCGGCGCGGGACGAGCCCAACTTCATCGACCACAAGCGGTCAGATTTCCTGGTCGCGCGCGATCACGTGATCATCGACGGACCGCGCAAACCCGGCCTGGTCAAGGCCGTGTGGCGGATGAGGCGCAAGCCCGGCGTGTCGCTCGGCGAGTTTCGGCGCCATTGGATCGAGATCCACGGCGTCATCGCGGCGAAGATTCCCGGCGTCCGCCGGTACGTGCAATCTCATGTTATCGACCAAGCCTACTCATACGCGGAGCCGCGCTGGGACGGTGTTGCTCAGCTGTGGTGGGACAGTCCGGCTGCTTTGAGCGACGCACTGAAGACCCCGCAATTCAAGGAAGACATGCGGGATGGCGAGGAGTTCATCGACGGCGGCTCAATCTCGTTCTTTCTCGCGCAGGAGTACGTGGTGATTACGCCGGTTTAAGGTAAGCGGGGGCGTCTTCTTTAGGTAATTGTTGTCTGCTGGGCTCTTGGCGCAAAAAGTCTCTCTCTGTTCTGGCAGCATGAGCAACCAATTCAACCTTCTGGTCAATGGACTACAACATCAGATCATCGTCGATTGGGACGCCACTCCCCTGCTCTACGTCCTTCGCGACGACCTGAAACTCAAGGGCGCGCGATTCGGATGCGGCAGCGGCCAGTGCGGAGCCTGCACGGTACTGGTCGATGGCCGCGCAGAACGTTCCTGCGAATTGCCGGTGTGGTCGGTGGAGGGAAAACCCATCCTCACCATCGAAGGCCTCGGCACCGCCGAGCGGATGCATCCGCTGCAGCAGGCGTTTGTCGACTACCAGGCGGGGCAGTGTGGCTATTGCCTGTCCGGAATCATCATGCGGGCGGCAGAGTTGATCGAACAGGACCACGAGCCGTCGCGTAAGAAAATTATTGACGCGCTCGATGGGAATCTTTGCCGTTGCGGGTCGCACACGCGCATCGTCAACGCGATCGAGAACGCCTGGAAGAAGATCTCGCTGGGAGCAGGCAAGTGAGCGAAGTGCAGCTTCCCTGGAGCCTTCGCCAGAACCCGCGTCTTGGCCAGTGGATTGACTTTAGTGAGCCGGGCATTGCCCGCGTATTCACCGCCAAGGTCGAGCTCGGACAGGGCATTCTGACCGCGCTTGCGCAGATCGCGGCCGAGGAACTGCGGCTGCCGATGGCGAAAATCAAGGTCGTTTCTGGCGACACCCGCTACTCGCCGGACGAGAGCTATACCGCAGGGAGCATGTCGATCGAGATTGGCGGAAGCTCCCTACGCATGGCGTGCGCCGAGGCTCGCGAAGCGCTCCTTCGCCAGGCGGCCCGTGCGCTCGAGGTCGACGCCGGCAGGCTTAGCCTGAGCGGAGGCGCCATCTTGCTCGACGGCAAGCCTTCCGGTTTCGATTACTGGGCCCTCGCAGCAGGAGTCGACTGGGAACTTCCGGTGGTGGGTAGCGCTTCACTTACCGATCCTGCTGATGCCAGCTACCTCGGTCAGAATGTCGCCCGGCTTGATCTCCCGGCCAAGCTGCTCGGGGGGGCGTTTGTTCAGGACCTCGAGCTGCCGCGGATGCTGCACGGCCGCGTGCTGCGCCCCGTTTCTCTAGATTCGCATCTGGCCCAAGTCGACCTGTCCGTCGTGAAACGTCTGCCCGGGATCGTGAAGGTCTGGCGCAATCGCGACTTTGTCGGGGTCTGCTGCGAGCGCGAATACCAGGCGGTCAAAGCGCTCGAAGCGCTCCGCGCCAACGCCCGCTGGATCGAAGATGAGGGGCTCCCTGCTGGCGAGGATTGGAAAGAGTGGCTGCTCAAGCAGCCGTCACTCGATTCGCAGAACGAAATCGGAGAGCCGGTCATCGCGCAGCCCGACCTGGTCCGTTGCTCGGCGTGGTACTCCAAACCGCCCCTGGCCCATGCATCGATTGGTCCATCGTGCGCGGTCGCACGCTTTACCGGCGGCGAGCTCACGGTCTGGACCCAATCGCAGGGCGTCTTTCCGCTACGCGCTGCCCTGGCCCGCGCGCTTGGACTCGGCCTCCAACGAGTGATCGTGATCCACGTTCAAGGTGCCGGCTGCTACGGGCACAATGGTGCCGATGACGTGGCACTAGATGCTGCGCTGCTCGCGTTGCAAGTCCCGTCACGGCCGGTGAGGGTTCAATGGATGCGCGACGACGAGTTTGGCTGGGCACCGGTTGGCTCGCCGATGGCCATCCGCATCAAGGGAGCGGTTAGCGCGGCGGGAAAGATGGTCGACTGGTCGACCGAGATTTGGAGCGGGCCGCATGGACGGCGCCCCAACCTCTTCGGGATAGAGTTGCTGGCGGCCACGCAGATTGACCCACCGATTCCTTTTCCGAGTGTGCACGAGGATCTGAAGCGTTTTGCGGGCGGTGCGCGAAACAGCGAACCTTCCTACGATCTGGCGCATCGCAAAATCGTCCTTCACAGCCTCCCGGACCTGCCGTTTCGCACCTCCGCCCTCCGCACCCTGGGCGGCTACGCCAATGTTTTCGCGGCCGAGTCATTCGTGGACGAACTCGCCGAGGTCGCGAAAATCGACCCGGTTCAGTTCCGCTTGCAAAACCTGTCCGACCCACGCGCTCGAATCGTAGTCGAGACGGCCGCGCGTATGTCGCGCTGGGATAAGGACGCCGCGCGCGGAGGCGGTCGCGCGGCGGGCATCGCTTTCTGCCGCTACAAGACGACGGCGGCCTATGTTGGTGTGGTTGCGCAGGTCGAGGTGAGCGAGCAGGTACGGGTGACCAGGGTCGATTGCGCGGTCGATGCGGGCCTGGCGATCAACCCGGACGGAGTTATCAACCAGATTGAAGGCGGAATCGTGCAGGCAATCAGCTGGACCCTGAAAGAGCGGATTGCTTTCGGACCCGCCGGTACCACCGCGCGGACCTGGGAGGACTACCCAATCCTTGGTTTCGACGAAGTGCCCGAAATTCACATCGAGCTGATTCGCCAGCCGAAGCTCCCCCCGCTCGGGGTTGGCGAAGCGGCCCACGGTCCGGTCGGCGCGGCGATCGCTAACGCCGTCGCGCGTGCGCTGGACTGTAGGATCCGCGATCTGCCGATCACCCGCGAGCGGACTATCGCCGTTCTGAATCGATGAAGTCGCTGGCCATCGACATCCACGCGCACGCCCTTATCGAGGAGGTGGAGAAGCTCGTACGCGGACAGGCCGGATGGCGCCGCGAGGTCCAAATGGCGGCGCGGGTTACCGGCGCTGCCTCGCTGGAACGCAATCGGCAACTGATGGCCAACGATTGGCAGCCCGCCCTCACCAGCGTCGAAAAGCGGATCGCCGCGATGGACCGGATGACAGTCGACATCCAGACCGTGAGCGTGGTGCCCTCCCAATATCACTACTGGGCCGATCGCGATCTCGCGGAGAGGATCGTAGCGACGGCCAATCAAGAGATCGCCAAGATTTGTGCGCAGCGTCCTGACCGTCTGGTGGGACTCGGGATTGTCGCACTGCAGCACCCCGATCTGGCGGTGGCGCAGTTGCAAGGCGCGGTGGGGGAGTTGGGTTTGAAGGGCGTGATGGTTTCGACCGCGGTGAACGGTGCCGAGCTTGCCGACCCGCGCAATCTCCCGTTTTGGAGCAAGGCGGAGGAGCTGGGCGCGTTGGTATTCATCCATCCGATGGGGTGCTCGCTGGGCGAGAGGCTCACCCCTTTCTATTTCTCCAACTTGATTGGCAATCCCGCCGAAACCACGGTTGCGCTGGCGCACCTGGTTTTTTCCGGGGTTTTCGATCGCTGTCCGCGGCTTAAGGTCTGTGCGGCCCACGGCGGCGGATACTTTCCTTTCTATAGTGCGCGGTTCGATCACGGATGGCGGGTCCGGCCCGAAGCGCACTCCTGCCGGCTCGCACCGAGCGAGTATCTGAAGCGCATCTGGTTCGATTCTCTGGTCTACACGCCCGAGCAGCTCGGCTTCTTAATCAAGCAGGCAGGCCCAAGCCAGATCGTCCTGGGAACTGACTTCCCCTTCGATATGGGCATGGACGACCCGGTCGCGCGGCTCGATCTGATAACGGCGCTCAGCGGCGCCGACCGCGCTGCCATCTGCGGGCGCAACGCAGCGAAGTTGTTGGGAATCTAGCCGCCCGCCGGGCGCGCGCGCGTGGCATTGATACAGGAATCATTGCTTGGTGCGGCCTCGCCTCGCGCAGAAGACGCGCCTGACGGCGAATTTTGCTATTGCTACGGAAATATTTAACCATGCGGGCCGCGAGTCTAAGGGCTCGCGACCTCGGAGCGAGGCGATTTGGCCGGCAAAGCAAGCTATGGCTGGCAACTACGATGCGATCGTAATTGGAACCGGGTTCGGAGGATCGGTGGCTGCCTGCAGGCTCGCGCAAGCCGGCTTGCGGATCTCGGTACTCGAACGAGGGCGCCGTTACGACATCCATGAATTCCCTCGCGACTGGAACAACCCACTCAATGGATGGCTCTGGGAAACCGGGCAGGGCCTGTTCGACGTAAAATCCCTTCAACAAATGACGGTGGTGCAGTCCGCCGGACTCGGTGGCGGGTCGCTAATCTACGCCAATGTTCATCTGCGAGCGCCTGAGGCCGTCTTCGCCCAGGGATGGCCCGCGGGGTATAGGCGGGCCGCGCTCGATCCTTACTACGATCTGGTCGCCTACATGCTCGACATTAACCCGATCACCAAATCGAGCCGGGGCCTGCCGACCAAAACTCGGTTCATGCGAGAAGTCGCGGACCAACTTCATCGCCTTGACCAATTCTGCTACCCGAATATCGCGGTCGACTTTGGGCCGGAAACTCCTCATCTGAATAAATTCGAGGCCGAGCAACGCGGCTGTCACTACTGCGGCGAATGCGATATCGGATGCAACTTTCACGCGAAGAACACGCTGGACTTCAACTACCTGAAGGTTGCTCGTGACTTCGGAGCCGACATCAGCACGCAATGCGAGGCAACCCGGATCGAACCCGCCGTCGCAGGCGGCTACAAGGTGACCTATCTGGAGCACGCCGCGGGTGGCCGGTTCGCGAGCTCGAAGCTCGTTACGTATTCCTGTGCGCGGGAGCCGTGAACTCGACCGAGCTGCTGCGCAAATGCCGCGAGGAATTTGCCACCCTCCCCGCCCTGAGCGCGCGGCTTGGACAAGGATACTCGGGCAACGGTGACCTGCTCGCCTTTGCGTTTAACACCAAGCAGGCCTTCAAACCGTCTGAGGGCCCGACCATCACTACCGGGATCGTGTACGACCGCATCGAAGGCGGCGCGGCCAACTGGTTCATTTTTGAAGAGGGCGGTCATCCCAAAGAGATCGGCTCTCTGCTCCAACTGATCAATCCCGCCGGCCATTTTCTCGACGACGTCGCACTCGTTGCGCGGTCGGAGGTTTTGAACGTCTTGCGACCCCGAGCGGCCGCAAGGGTGGGAAGCCCAAGTCCCCCCGACGCAGACCACGCCGCGGTATTTCTCGCAATGGGTCGGGACCTTGCCAACGGGGTAATCAAATTGCACCCCATCACCCGACGCCTCGATATCGAATGGGGCGTGCCTTCCAACCAGCCCTTGTACGACGCCGAGACGCGCCTGGCGACAGACATAGCCAATGTGATGGGCGGAAACGTCGCGATGAATCCGCTGTGGAGATTCCTGCATATTCCGGTGTCGGTGCATAACCTCGGCGGATGCGTGATGGCCGAAACAAGTGATACCGGGGTGACCGGCCCGAACGGCGAGGTGCACAACTATCCCGGCCTGTTCGTGCTCGATGGCGCCGCGCTGCCGGCGGCGACCGGGGTCAATCCCTCGCATACCATCGCGGCGGTCGCGGAACGGAATGTGGAACTGTTCATTCGGGGGCTGCCCGGAAAAGCCGGTTGGCATTCGCCGCAATTTGCGCTTAAAACTCCGGTGGTCGATCCGTTGTCATCGATCGTTGTTCCCGCGGGAGGAACCATTCCTACCCAAACGCAGTCGGTCGGAGTCCAGTTCACCCAGACCATGAAACGATAGGTGGCCAAGGGATGGTCGGCGCCCCGACGACTACGCGGGGCGCCGATGCCGCCGGAAGGGTGTCAGATGCGCGGATGGATTTTCTCCTGACCATCATGATGCCGGTCCTGCACGCGTTCCTGCCAGCGAGGAACACCCCGGCGTCGCGGTCGGCACGGATCCTGGACCCATTCCACCGAAGCGGTCCTAGCGCTTGCGCGGCTTGAGTTCCTTTCGGAACGCGCGGTACGCGGCCATCACCTGATCCTCGGAGGCCGAGCCCGGATGGATGTCCCCGGGTACGCGTCCGGCCGCGAAGTAAAGGAGGTCGGCCTCGATGTCGAGGTGGCGGGCGAACTGCTCGATCAGGTGGCCGCGTGGCGGTTTACGGAGATTGTGTTCCAGATCGTTTAGATAAGGTGCCGAGATGGGGCGCCCGTCCTCGACCTTGATGCGTGCCGCCAACTCGCGCTGGGTCAGCTTCGCCCGTTTGCGTCCTTCCGCGATGAGCTCGCCGAAAGTCTTCATGCTGCGCGCACCCGCCTCGTTCTATCGCGGAGAATGCACCCTAGCTACCATATCTGCAGGTACTTGTCAGCGCGTGGCTTGCGATCACAACCAAGGAGCGCCAGCTTTCTGACTCCAAATGGACAGAGAACTCGATCGCGCCACTGCACGGGGTTGCCTGCGACAAGTCGTAGTCGGCAGGCCGCCGCTTGAGAATTTAACCTCCGCGATGAATGGCCGCCTTCCGGGTGGATCGCGGAACCCGAGCCTCAGTGCTCTGGTGGCGGCTCTTTGATGGCATTCAGAGTGAGTATGGTGGCGACTTATCTTCCTATCCTGGTTCACTGTCCTTAAAAGAATCGCGGAACTCACAATGCCATCGTGTCGCACTCACATTGTCGGCCGAATGTGCCGAGCGCTTCGTTGCTCCAAGGGGGTAAGCCCGCGCGTCGGCTTTGCTGCTTGGCCGACGGAGTCCCGAGGTCGTCGGACCCTACAAGGGCGGTATCTGGGCCCTAAGCTATGGGAGCATTTGGATGGGTTTGATTACGTGAGGAATGCCGGAAACGCCGGAATTCGACCAGCCATGTTGT
>DASXMJ010000124.1 GCA_036495685.1 Candidatus Binataceae bacterium
AACTTGTACCAGACAAAACAATCTTGAAAAACGGTCGGATAGCGGAACCATCAACAAATCGACAGGCGTTACTAGTACTACGGTTTTTCTAATATAGATCTAAGATCCTTTAGGAATAGTAACGGACAAATAATTCATGGGACTCGTCATCGAGCGTGCATCATTGCTGAGTGCCCTTAGCCTGGTTCAGGGAATCGTCGAACGGCGAACCACCGTACCGATTCTAGGACACGTTCTTATCGAACCGGATGGCGGCGGACTGAACCTGAGTGCAACCGACCTCGAGGTAGGAATACGCACCCAGGTTCCCTGTAAGTCTGGAAAAGATAAAAACCTTACCCTCAACGCGCGCAAGCTCTTCGAAATCGTCCGCGAGGCCGAGGGTGACGAGGTAAAGCTCGAGTCGCTCGAAGGAGACTGGGTGGAGCTGAAGTGCGGGCGCGCGAAATTCAAGATGATGGGGCTCGATCCACGCAGTTTTCCTGCCATGCCGAGCCAAAATGCCGGTAAAGCCGAGGGACCGATCGCCAGGAAAACCGCCAGAGCGGATTTGAACATACCTGCCTCGGTGCTAGCGGCCATGATCGACAAGACCATCTTCGCGGTCAGTCCCGACGAAGCCCGTTACAATCTCAGTGGAGTGCTGGTGGAGTCGGCTGGGTCGAACAAAGTGCGAATGGTGGCCACCGATTCGCATCGCCTGGCTCTGGTCGAGCGCGATGCAGACGGGTTCAAGATCGAACACGGGGTTATTGTTCCACGCAAAGGATTGCAGGAACTCCGTAAGTTGCTGGAGCAGTCCGGCGAAGACGACACCAAACTCAGCATCGATGGACAACTTGCCTATCTGAAACGTGGCACGACCGAAGTGTCCATGCGCTTGGTCGAGGGGGAATTCCCAGACTATCGTGGCGTTCTTCCGAAAAGTTCCCGCCACCAGATCGCGGTTGGTCGCGACGACCTGCTAAACGCCATCAAACGGGTCTCGATTCTTTCGCACGAGCGCTATCACGGAATAAAGTTCTCCCTGTCTGCGGGGACCCTCACCGTGTCATCCACCAACGCGGAGATGGGTGAGGCAACGGAATCTATCGAGGTCGAATTTAAGGGCGAAGACTTCGCCATTGGATTCAATGGCAACTATCTGCGCGATGCGCTGGGGATAATTCCAGGCGACAGCGAAGTCGAGTTGGGCCTGAGTGACGACGCCAGTCCCGGGGTGGTCAAGACACCTGCCGACTCGGCTTTCACCTACGTCGTAATGCCGATGCGGCTTTAATTGCCGTGCTGCCAGGACTTGGGGTGCGGGTGACTTTCCGATCCCGGCCAAAACGCCTTTGTTTCACGCGTACGGCCACATTCGAATACCACAACGATGAGTTCCTCGTCGTGAGCGACCGCCACCCGTAGTCCCGTCGCCGACTCGCCCGCAAGCCAAGCCGGACCTCGGCCGGCTCGTAAAAATCGCAACTAAGAACCTGCAGGCCGAACTAGGGGCACAGGAAGTGCCGTGTCTACCGGCGGGCGATCGCGTCCGCTCGCTCCAGTTTGCAGACCCGGGCGCACCTCAATAGCAGAGCGTCCGAATTTGCGAATGAACATCGCATGGCTCTGTCGTCGTCGTCGGAATGTCTACAAGCATCAAAAGCCAGCCGTAGTATTTCATTCTAGGCGATCAGTCAGCGCTTCCAGAACCCTTGCGACGGGATGCGAAACGCCCGGTTGAAGCGCGAGGACGCGTTCTCCCACGCGATGATCATCGTCAGCTCCGCGATGGTGTCGTCGTCGTAGTGTTGTTGCAAGCGTGCGAACAGCTGGTCGTCGACGTCGTAGCGCGTGTCCGTGATCGCGTCGGCGTATTCAAGAGCCACCTTCTCCGCGTCGCTGAATAGCGGGCTCTTCGCATAGTCGTTGAGCGCGTCGATTTTCTCGGTCGAGGTGCCGAGCCTGCTGCTCACGGCAGCATTGGCGTCCTGTCAAAACTCGCACTTGTTCCAAGAGGCGACGCGACGGTTGAGTAGAGTCCGCAGCGTACCGGGCACGCGCTTCGTCTCTGTTTGGAGGGCGGTCCACATCGCATGCGCAGCGCGGAAGTACGCTGGGTTGCGCGCGTAGAAGAGGTACGGATAAAGCGGAGTGCCGTGGAGCTTGCGTTGTTCCTCGAGCACTTCGCGCAGATCGTCCGGTAGCGACTCGATATCGAGCGGCGGGACGCGCGTTCCGTCCAGGACGGCAAACTCCTCCACGTTCGGCTGTTTCATTGCTTCAAGAATCCTTGGTATCGTCGTGCGCACATCATGCGAAGCTAACCCACTGATGGCAAACGAAAAATGGTAAGCTATCTGTGAGTGTTACTCACAGATAGATCGCAACCTCGAATGCCGTGCCGTCTCCCGCCGCTAAATACCCTGCCGAGCTTTGAGGCAGCGGCCCGTCACCTGAACTTTTCCAGAGCGGCTGACGAGTTACACGTGACCCACGGCGCCGTGAGCCGTGCCGTCCGCAACCTCGAGGATCATCTTGGCTTGCGATTGATGATTCGGGCGAGCCGCTCGGTGCGCCTGACGCCGGTCGGCGCATCCTTTGCCGCCGAGATTCGCGACGTCCTAGAACACCTCGCGGCGGCAACATCGGCAGCTACCGGACAAACCTCTCGAATAGTCAGCGTCAGCACAATCGACTCGTTCGCTGCCAGATGGCTCATGCCGAGGCTATTTCGGTTCCGGCGGGCCCACGGCGATATCGACGTGCGGGTGGCCACTTCGGAGCGGCTGGCCGATTTCGTCAGTGACGGGATTGACATCGCAATTCGCTGTGGCGGTGGCCAATATCCCGGTCTCTCGGCGGAATTGTTGATGACAGAAGATCATTTTCCGGTCTGCAGCCCGAAACTGCTCAAAGGTCGCCATCCGCTGCGCACACCCGCTGACCTCGCTCGCCACACGCTCCTGCACGACGTTTTCACTGTCGACTGGGCCATATGGCTGCGCAATGCCGGGATCGACAGTATCGACCCCCATCGCGGACCGACGTTTCTATCGTCCGATCACGCGATCCAAGCTGCAGTTCGGGGCGAGGGCGTCGTGCTCGGCCGTAGTGCCTTGGTGGCCGACGATCTTGCCGCGGGGCGCCTGGTGCAGCCGTTCGAACTCCGCCTCCCGGCTGGCTTCGCCTATTTCGTGGTCTATCCACCACGCGCCCTGCAGCGACCCAGCGTGAAGTCGTTTCGCGACTGGCTGATAGCCGAGGCACGATAGCGCAAAAAAGCCTGGCATATTGAGGCTGACTATCGAGCGCCGAAATTCAAGGGTCGCAACCGAAGTGCGCTACGAACTCACCGACCAAGGAGTGGCTGCCATCAAACCGATGCTGCTGCACGATGCGTGCAGCTTACCGCGCGTGAATGATTTTCGTGTCCCCAACGGCATCTTCGGGGTCTTGCCATCTGGGGCGCCGTGGCGCCCATCTGCCAGACCGCTTCAGTCCATACGCTATAAATCGCAACGACCTGATTGCTTGAGCCCGTATCAGTATGGTTCCCGCAATTTGGTCGAGCGGTTGTTCAGCAGGATCAAGCAGTGTGGTCGGGCCGCAAGCTACGACCAATTGGCTCCAATGTGACTGCGCATTGATGATTCCGCGTCCTGGGCGGGTGTTGCGCCTCTCAGCGGTCCGTCACTTTGACCAACACAACCTTGTTTTTCTTCTGGTCTTCGTCTTCCCAGGGGAATGAAGGCTCACTGAGCACAACCTGATTTGGAATGGCGATGGCAGCCAGGTCCTTGCGCCGGAGTAGAACCCACTCGATATCGTGGTCGTGAATCGCGCCGATTAAATCGGCGACGTGTTCGTATTCCGGGAGCGGAGCGCGCGGTTTGAGATAGAACAGTCCTTCTTCGGTCCGGAAGTACGCGAGGTGGCTTAAGTCGCCATCCAGGGTTTTGGCCACCTGCAAGGCGAGCGGCTTTTCGCCGCGATAGGCATCCGCTGCAGGCATCGCGAAAAGGTAAATGTAAGCCATCGAAGCGTAGGCAATTATCGCCATGGACACGCCGAGCCGAATCGGCGTGTACTTGCTGACCGCGTATACGATTCCGAGCACGCTCAAGATCCACGCGAGCCCGAAGACGATTGGATCGAGGATCGGCGGCAGCGCTGCCAACCGCCACGGCAGCGACCCTGCGGGCAGCAATAGGGCAACAATTGCGCCCACGGTCGCCAGCGCGACGATGCCGAAGCCTAACCCCAACAGGCGGCGCGCCCAGCGCGAGCGAAATTCCTTAACCATCAGCAAACGTGCGACGAGCAGGGCGACGGCGGGCAGGATCGGCAGGAGGTAGTAGCTGCGGCGGGAACCGGAAATCGTGAAGAACACAAACGTCGCCCAGAAATAGACCAGCGCGAAGCGATCGCCGCGCGCAGGCTCGTCGCCGACCGTACGGCGCTTGTGGGCCTCGATGAGCGCGGCCGGCAGCAGGGCGGACCACGGAGCCGCCAGGGCGAAAATTACGTAAAGGTAGAGGTAGACCGGTCCGCGATGGTCAAAGGGGTGGAAAAATCGCACCACGTTCTCGCGCCACACCATGTGCAGGCCCTTGCCCGAAACCTCGGCGTGACGCAAAACGGAGAATGGTGCGTAGTAGATGGCTGCTGCTAAGGCAATCGCAATGACTGACTTCCAATTGAACAACCATCGATTGCGATCGATGATCCAGCGGATGCGCGCACTGATCGGCCCGGTCAGCAAATAGTCGAGGAGATCGGTCCACCCGGTCGCCAGCAGACAGTACACGCCGATCGTCATAATCGGCAGCACGAATCCAAGCAGTCCCTTGGTAAGCGAGGTGATTGCCATCACCACCCAAAGCGCAATCACCCACCATCCGTCCTGATGACGTTCGTGGTGCAGAAACAGCAGCAACGCCGCTAGCTCACCGGTCAGGGTTTCGACATCTGCCGAAGCGTGGCGGGAAAAGAAAACGAAGCTGAAACTGGTGGCCAGCACGATACCGGAAAGCAAGGCTGTGCGCCGATCGTAAAGGCGCGCGGCGAGCACCATCATCAGAATCACCGCCAGCAGACCCGCGACCGCACAGGGGAACCGCGCCGCCGCCTCATTCATGGCGCCGGTCAACCAGGTCGACCATAAAATCAGCCAATAGGATCCCAGCGGCTTATCGTAGTAAACCTGTCCATTGATAGTCGGCCAGAAATAGTTGTGGGTGGTGATCATCTCCCGCACGATTTCGGCCCAGCGAAATTCCGACGACCACAGCGCACGGGTTCCCAATCGGACAAAAAACAGGATCGCAGTGAGGAGGACGACGCCGCTGAAGCAGGCGCGCCATCGCGACTGCGGCAGGTCAGCACTGCGCTCCAGGTCGTGGGTCACATAGGTGAACGGAGCCGAACTCATCGCACCGAAATTCTAGCCGCCTCGATCGCTTCGGTGCCAACCGGGGAGCGAGGTATGCGTAGTATGCGCCAAGGCCGCGTGCTAGCGTCGAAGAAAGCGAATTCTTGCCTTCATCAACCACCCCGCGCTGCGCTAACTTGAGACTTTGAGAGCCGATGAGCGAACCGCAAAATCAGCTTCATCCCCGCAAGCCGAACCGCCTGGTCAAAGAGCAGAGTCCGTACCTCCGCCAGCACGCCTACAATCCGGTGGACTGGTACCCGTGGGGCGAAGAGGCGCTCCAGCGCGCCAAGGATGAGAACAAGCCCATCTTGCTGTCGATCGGGTACTCGGCTTGCCACTGGTGCCATGTGATGGAGCGCGAATCGTTTGAAAACGAAGCGATCGCTCGGCTGATGAACAACAATTTCGTTTCGATCAAAGTCGATCGCGAGGAACGCCCGGACCTCGACCAGATTTACATGGACGCGGTCCAGATCATCACCGGGCGCGGTGGCTGGCCGCTGACCATGTTCCTTACCCCGGACGCGAAGCCGTTTTTCGGCGGGACCTACTGGCCGCCGGAAGACCGGCAGGGCATGCCGGGCTTCGCGCGCGTTCTGGCGGGGGTCGCGAATGCGTACCAGAGCGGCGCGCACGAGGTTAAGCACAACGTCGAGAAGCTTACCGAGGCGCTGGGAGCACTTGCCAAGTATCAAGCGCCCGCCGGGGACCTGCGTCCGGACCTGCCGGTCGTGGCCGCGCGCGCGCTGGCCGGCGCCTATGACAGCATCAACGGAGGCATCGGAGGCGCGCCGAAATTTCCCAACACCTTCGTATTCTCGCTCTTTTTGCGCGGGTTTGCTGCCGAGGGCGACGAATCGATGGCCGAGATGGTGCGCCACACCCTCAAGAAAATGGCCCGCGGCGGCATCTACGATCAGGTTGGCGGCGGGTTCCATCGTTACAGTGTCGACGAGCGCTGGCTGATTCCGCACTTCGAAAAGATGCTCTACGACAACGCGCTGCTCGCGCGAATCTATGCCGATACAGGGCGCGCGCTGAATGAGCCCGAGTTTCTGCTGACCTCGCGCGAGATACTGGATTACGTACTGCGTGAGATGACGAGTCCCGAGGGGGGATTTTATTCCAGCCAGGATGCCGACAGCGAAGGGGTGGAGGGCAAGTTCTTCGTGTGGACGCCCGCGGAAGTGGAGCGAATTCTCGGCTCGGAACTGTCGCCCATCGCCGAGCGGTATTTCGACATTAGCCCCGAGGGCAATTTCGAAGGCGAAAACGTGCTGCATCGCACCATCGAACTGGCCGACGCTGCACGCATGTTCGGGAAGAGCGAAGACCAGATTGAATCGGCAATCGCGACGATTCGCGCCAAGCTGCTCGCGGAGCGCGCGAAGCGCGTTCATCCCGGGCGCGACGAGAAGATCCTGACTGCCTGGAACGCGATGATGATTGCCGCATTCGCGGACGGCTATCGGGCGCATCAAGAAGTTCGCTACCTCGAGGCAGCTCGGCGGGCGTGCGAGTTTCTCCTGGGCAAGATGTTTGACGGTCGGACACTTCTGCGCTCGTGCAAAGACGGTGTGGCGCGGTTCAACGCTTACCTGGAGGATTACGCGCTTCTCTGCGGCGCGATGGTCGACATGTACGAGGCGTCGCTGGAACCCCGTTACCTGGTGTCCGCGCGGATGCTCGCGGACATTGTCTTGGACCGCTTTCTCGACCGCGAGAAGGGCGGGTTCTTCTTCACCTCAGAAGATCACGAGGCACTGATAACCCGCAGTAAGGCGGCCTTCGACGGCTCGACGCCGTCGGGCAACAGCGCGGCGATAATGGCGCTGCTGCGGTTGGCGGAATACACGGGGGAAGACCGCTACCGGATCGAAGCAGAACGGGCGTTGCGGCTGTTTCGCGAACTTATCGAAAAGCAGCCGTTTGGATTTTCGCACATGCTCGAGGCGCTCGATCTATTTCAGCGCGGCGCGACTGAAGTCGTCCTGGTGGGAGATTTCGCGGCGGCGGAATTTCGCTCCTGGGTCGAGCGCCTGGGACTGCTTTATGTGCCGAACCTCAGCATTTTCGTTGCCGATCCGAGCGGCACTGCTGCCAATGGCTCCCTGCCGGAACAGGTGCGCGGCAAGCGGGCGCTCGATGGGCGGGTGACCGCTTACGTATGCCGCCGACGCACCTGCACGGCGCCGATCACCGAATTTGGGGAACTGGCGAAGGAACTCGGCGGCTGAGTCGTCACATCGATATGGCAGGTGGAGCGACTCAACGCGGTGACGCGGAAGTGTCCGCGCTGAAACCGCCGTTTCCCCCGATCATTGTCAATCGGCCCGCACGACCCGTCCCCGGACCGCTTCGAGTAACGCTCTTCAATGCGCGCGGCGGCGTTTATCTGGAGGGGATCGGCGATTGTCTCTCGCGCCCTCCACTCGGCCAGAGCTCGCTCATGCTGCTTTGCGAATCAGACTGGGGAACCAAACGATCGGGCGAACGAGAAGTTGCGGCCGAACTGGCCAGGCGACTCAACATGAGTTTTGCCTACGTGCCCGAGTTCGGAATTCCACAAACGGACGGGACCCACAAGTCCTTTCTCGGCAATGCCATTCTTTCCACCGTTCCATTGAGTGAGGTTCGGGCCGTGGCCCTGCCGCGGCCGCTCCCGGAACGGGCAAACTCCCTATTGCGCCAGCGTGTGGGTCTCAATACCGCACTCATCGCCAAGGCGCGCTTCCGCCATCAGGATGTCACGATTGGGGTCCTCCACCTGGCCAGTCATTGCGATCCCCAAGCGCGCGACCAGCAAATGGCCACTTACCTGGCATCCTTTCCGCAGGCAGGACCGGCCGTCATCGGCGGGGACCTGAATACCACCACGACCGTGTTGCAGAGCGAACGCGACATTCTTCGCACCTTCGTGCAGGTGTTCCTGCGACCCTCGAGATTTCACAGGCCCCAGCGCTATGAACCGCTATTCAGACGGCTGAGCGCGGCCGGTCTGAGAGTTGACGATGTGAACCTGATGGGCAAGCCGACCTTCACATTCACCCGGGCGATTCCCCCTCGTTATCGCCCCAAGCTCGATTGGTTTGCCGTCCGGGGACTCAAGGCGGTTCCCGCCTCGGCCGCGGTGCTTCCCGCACGCCAGTCGCTGTTCTCCTCACGCCTCTCGGACCACGATTTCGTCACCGTCGAACTGGATATCTAGATCGCGGCAACCGGCGATTCTATTTTCTTCCGCTCGGTGCCCTGGTTTGCGTACAATCTCGCGCGCTCGGAGGTCGTCGCCATGGCGTCGTTCAACGGCTTAGGACTTCATCTCGGCAATCTGTCGCGTCTTTCCGACGCGGAATCGCGCTCCATCAGCGCGGAAAATCCGACCGGCGAGAAGGGCAAAGGCGCGATGGCGGTGCCGGATCCCGAAACCAGCCCCGCTCGCAACCTGGGTCCGGGATGGAAGGTCTCGCCCTATATCACCATCGACGCCGGGACGACCGCAATGCTCGCGGATATCACGGGGCAGGGAGCGATCCAGCAAATCTGGATGACACCGACCGGACTGTGGCGAAATTCGATCCTGCGGATTTACTGGGACGGCCAGCCGGCTCCCGCAGTCGAATGTCCGATCGGAGATTTCTTTGCCTGCGGCTGGAATCGCTATGCGCAGGTCTCCTCGCTGGCGGTGTGCGTGAATCCCGGCAGCGCGTTCAATTGCTACTGGGAGATGCCGTTTCGTGAGCGCGCAAGGATCACACTGACCAATACCGCGGACCACGCGATGATTCTCTATTACCAGATCAGCTATACGCTGACCGAAGTGCCCGACGATGCAGCCTACTTTCACGCCCAGTTCCGCCGCGTGAACCCGTTGCCGTACAAGCAGGTGTACACGATTGTCGATGGCGTGAAAGGCAGGGGACATTATGTGGGCACCTACCTGGCATGGAGCGTCAAGAGCAACGGATGGTGGGGCGAGGGTGAGATCAAATTCTACCTCGATGGGGACGGAGAATTCCCGACCATCTGCGGCACCGGCACCGAGGACTACTTCTGCGGTTCGTACAACTTTGACGTCGGCAAGGAGAACGGCGGCTATCGGGAATTCACGACCCCGTACGCGGGATTCGCGCAGGTGATTCGGCCCGATGGACTGTACCAATCGCAGATGCGGTTCGGGATGTATCGCTGGCACATCCCAGACCCGATTCGCTTCAAGCGCGATGCCCGAGTGACCATCCAGGCGCTGGGCTGGCGCGGCGACCCGCGCCGTGGCGCGGAATTCAAGCCGCTCCAGGATGACATCGCCTCGGTCGCGTACTGGTATCAGACCTTGCCGACGGCGCCATTTCCGCCGTTGCCGTCCCCCGGCGACCTGCGCGTTGACTGAGGTCTTCTCAGCAAAGCTTCGCGCGGGGGAGGCCGGGCAGGCAAACTACCTGCCCCCTCTACCAAGGAAGCACCCTACAGCGGCGGCGGTGCCGGCAGCGCACCGCGCGCTTTTTCGTATGCCGAAGCGACTTGCAGCACGATGGCCTCCGCAAACGGGCGGCCGACTATCTGCATCGCAAGCGGCAAGCCGTCGCTTGAGAGGCCAGTCGGAAGCGCGATGGCAGGCTGCCCGGTCACATCGAAGGGTGAGGTGAAGCGCAGAATCCCGCTCAGCACATCCACCCCCCCGCCATCGGCATCGAAACGCCGGCTTTCGCCGATCTTGGGCGCCGGGATTGCCGCACCCGGCGCGATGAGCACGTCGCGATCGTTTAAGGCGTCGGTTGCTTGCGCGAGCACCCGAGCCCGCGCGCGCTGCGCACGCACATAGGCGCTGCCGGGAATCATCATCCCGATTTCCAGCAAGCGCCTGACGTCATCGCCGTAATCCTGCGGCCGAGTGGCCATCCACCGGTGGTGGATTTCGCTGGCCTCGGCCCAGGTCACGATGCCGCTGATGATCCCGGAAAGCGGCAGCGACGGGATCGAGACTTCGTCGACGGTGGCACCCAGATCGCGCAGTTGCTGAGCCGCCGCCGTGAAGGACCGCTGGACGTCAGGCGAGAGGTTGTCGGTCAGTTCGCGCACGATTCCGACCTTCATTCCGGAAATGTCCGCATCGAGGTTCTGCGCATAGTCGGTAACCCGCTCGCGGCTTGAGGTTGAATCGTTGCGGTCGTGCCCGGCGAGCACGTTGAGCATGAGCGCCGCGTCGCGCACGGTCCGGGTGATCGGACCGACGTGGTCCAACGTGTATGCGAGCGGCAGCACCCCATAGCGGCTGACTCGGCTCCAGGTCGGCTTGACCCCGACGCATCCGCACAAGGCGGCGGGAATTCGTATCGACCCTCCCGTGTCGGTGCCGATGGTGGCGGCAGCGGAGCGCGCCACAATCGCAGCCGCGGACCCGCCGCTCGATCCTCCCGGAATGCGGTCGAGCCCGTACGGATTGCGCACGAACCCATGATGCGGATTCGAGGAGGTGATGCCGTAGGCAAACTCGTGCAGGTTCAACTTGCCCAGCAGAATTGCGCCCGCGCGCGCTAGGCGGGTCCACACCGTACAATCGTGAGGCGGTTTGAAATCGCTCAGGATTTTCGATCCGCCGGTGGTGACGATGCCTTTGGTGTAACACAGGTCCTTCAGCCCGATGGGGACTCCATGAAACGGTCCGCGCCATTTGCCCGCGACTATTTCATGCTCGGCCTTGCGCGCAGTCTTACGCGCCAGCTCGTCGGTGACCGTGATGTACGCGCGAATCTTTTCGTCGGTGCGCTGAATGCGGTCGAGGTAGGCCTCGGTCAGTTCGACCGGGGAGATTTCCTTGGCGTGGAGTTTTGCACTCAGCGCCGCGACGTCGAATGAAAGCAGCTCGTCATGTGAATGCGCCATCTGCACGCTCCTACTTTTTCGCGGCGATTCGCGTCGCCCCGGCCATCAGGTTGGGAAAGCCAAACGGTGGCTCGAGCTCGTCGAGCCCCAGCGAATCAAGATTGTGCGCGAGCGAGATCATGGCGCCCGCAGTATTGGCGACCGGGACGGCGGCCTCGTCACTGATCTCATAGTCATAGACGTCCTTCAGCACTCGTTTCACGGTTTCGGGTGTTACCAACGGCATAGTCCTCACCTCTCTAGTCTGGCTTCTGAAGGTTTGCGGTCGAACGCAGTCGACCCTGCGCCTTTATGAGCACGGAATCGAGTAGTTAATTTTCATCGGATGATCTTGTCCGCGCGCAGCGCGGCGATCTTCGCCGCGTCGTAGCCCAGAAATTCACGCAACACCTGGTCCGTGTGCTCGCCGAGCAGCGGCGCCGCGCGATCGATTTGTGCCTGCCGGGTCGCAAACTTCATCAGCGGGCCGGTTTGCCAGACCTTGCCCCACTGCGAGTGTTGCAACTCCGCGATCAATTCATTGGCTGCGACCTGGGGGTCGGCGAAGAGATCCTGGAAATGATTAACCGGCACGGCGGGTACCCGCGCTTGCGCCAGCATGGCCAGAGCCGCGGCGCGATCCTGGGCGGCCAGGTCGGCTTCGAGTGCGGCCGCGAGCTTGCCATCATTCGGTTCATTGGCAGCCTCCGGCCACTTAAGCGCCGGCAGTGACGCGCGCGCGCGGCGCAGCGAATTCCACTGTTCAGCGTCGTCCAGCGAGATGAAAAGCCATTGCTCGTCCCTGCACTTGTAGGCACGCGACAGCGCCGAGCGGCCGCGATGCTCGGCACTGCCATTCTCCAGGTCGGGACGCCCGCGATAGAAGATGAACTCGCCCGCCTGGAGCGCCATCGAGGCTTGCAGCAGGGAGGTCTCGCAGAATTGTCCGCGCCCGGTCCGCTCAAGGGCACACAGCGCGGTGACGCATCCGAGCGCGGAGATCATTGCGGCGCCGTAGTCGCAAATCGCGCAGGTCAGGTAAACCGGATGCCCATGCGGACCACCCTGTGCGGCCATCACTCCGGAGTACGACTGTAACAGCGGGTCAAATCCGGGCCGGCCGTGCTCGGGG
>DASXMJ010000125.1 GCA_036495685.1 Candidatus Binataceae bacterium
GTATCCCCCGCCCGCCTCCGCCGGCCACGGCCTTGATGACCACTGGGTTTGCGCTTGCGGAGTGAAAAAACGCCTTCGCGTCATCCAGGCTCGTGGGCCCGGCCGTGCCCGGAAGCACTGGCACGCCGCAGCGCTGGGCCAGTTTCCGCGCCTCGACCTTGTCGCCAAACAGCTCGAGCAGTTCCGGACTGGGCCCGGTGAAGATAATGCCGGCCTCGCCGCAACGGCGCGCGAAGGCGGCGTTCTCGCTCAGAAATCCGTAGCCCGGATGAATCGCCTGGCAACCTGCGTCTTTTGCAACAGCCACGATCTGGTCGCCATCAAGATAAGCCGCGGCCCCCGTTCCGGTGAGGCGCCGCGCCTCGTCGGCTCTGACCACGTGTAGCGAGTTGGCGTCGTCTTCCGAGAAGATGGCGATAGTGCGCATGCCGAGCGCGGCCGCCGCTTCCATCACGCGAATCGCAATTTCACCTCGATTGGCGACCAGCAGGGTCCTGGACTCAAGTGACTGCATAACTGCGTTGCCTGGGAACGTTTCGAAAGGTCGGATCGATTTCCCCATCCTGCTGACTCATAGCATGGATATCGCCGAGATTTCGCGGGATGGTGTGACTCGAGGGTCCACAATCGCGGGCGATCGTCGAGAAATTGACCAGCTTAGTATTCTGACAACAGCGCGATGTTCAGGAACTCGGAGAAAACCGGGAGATTTCTGACCAGAGCCTCGGCAGCAACCGCTTCCTTGAGATAGTCGGCCGCGTAGCCTTGCCGGTCTGGCGTTGGCCCACGGGAAAAAGGTTTCGGAACCCGGCTGCAGACGATCGCAGGCTGCCCTTGCGGATTGACTTCAGTTTATCATGATTATTTGAAGGAGCATTTCTGGCCGGCAGAGGGGATTCAGGAGCCCCGAAGGCACGTTCCCGTGTACATCATAAATGATATGATATCGTATGTGATATGAGGATGGTCCTGGACACGGACGTAATCGTGGCGGCCATGCGCAGTCCGACTGGGGCCTCCGCTGAAATTCTTCGCTTTATCCGACGGGACCGAGCCACACTATTGCTGAGCGTAGCGCTTGCCTTGGAATACGAAGCGGTATGCTTTCAGGCGGAGCATCGATTGGCCTCCGGCCTGTCAGAGGAGGAAGTCGATATCTTCCTAACCGCGGTGATTGCTATGGCGGAGCCAGTCGCAACGCACTTTCTCTGGAGGCCTCAGCTTCGCGACGCAGGTGACGAGATGGTACTCGAAGCGGCGGTGAACGGCCGTGCAGATGCGCTCGTCACCTTCAATGTACGGGATTTTGGGACAGCACCGGCGCGGTTCGGCATCCAACTGCTACAGCCGCGGGAAGCTATTATGAGGGTCAAATTATCATGAAAGAGACGAATACATATCCTTTACGGCTCCCTCGCTCCCTGAAGCAGGCGGTGGAGCGGTTGAGTCGTGAGGATGGAACCAGCATCAACCAGTTCGTGGCTACCGCCGTCGCCGAAAAAATCTCCGCGCTTGAAACGGCGCGGTTCTTTGCGGACCGGAAGAGGCGGGCGGATTTCAAGGCTTTCGACCGTATCATGAAGCGGCGCGGGGGGAAGCCGCCGCGGCCGGGCGATGAAATGCCAGGTTAGGGTAGTCGTCATCAGCCCGGCCTGAGATTCAGCAAGTGACGAGTCAAAGGCTCTACGCAGGTTTCGATGAGGCTCTCGCCGAAGTAAGGTCGCGTGGGTTGCTCCTGGTTCATGACAGCGCTTTTCCGAGTCTCACCCGACTGACGATCGGCCAACCGATTCGCGGCTCGTGGTGGGCGCATCCACTGAGTAATGACGTGTACATGGTTAGTCCGCGGCTCCAGCATAGTGGCGAGGTTGCGATGATCAAGCTGGTGTCCGGAAAAGAAACCTACGTGCACCGGCAGTGGTGGCCACATCTGGTTGCGATCGGAATTTCGCACGAATCGTGGCAACTCGAGGGTTTGCCCGGATCGGCGTCGGCGATACTGGCGGAAGTCGATCGGCTCGAGAGCATCAGGATGGACCTGCTTTCAAGCTCGCGGCCGCGCAAGGAGATACGCGAAGACGCACGCTCGCTGGCGCTGCGTCTGTTGGTCCACGCCGATGATGTACACACGGAATCGGGCGCGCATGCGAGACGGTTGGAGAGCTGGCCAAGCTGGGCGCGGCGCCACGAGCTGGCACTTGAATCGTTGCCGTCGGCAGACGAGGCCCGCAGGGAGCTCGAACGAATCGTAGACACCTCGAATGCCGAATGTTCGTCGCAAGGTTTCCTGCCGTGGCGAAAGAAAGACCACGCATCGTTCCCCCGTCCGCGGCGCAAAGTGAGGGCTCGTCCGAGAGCCTAGGGGCCTCAGTTCCCGCTCGGGATGCTCGGAGGCAACGAACGGTCTCAAAAAAATTACAATGTAGTTGCTGCGACGGGTTCGTCGCGCTTTTCCCTCGGACCCTGGTCTCCATCGTTCAACGCGAGGAACGCTCGTGAAAGTGCGGCATTACTTCATCAGAGAATAGCCTGAGCGAACGCATCGCCTGCTGCTGTGAAAGGCCGCCCCAGGCGATCGCCGGGGCAAAGTAATTGATCCCGCTCTGCTCGACGAGTTGTTCGATCTCGGCCCGGACCGTCGCCGGGGACCCGACGATCGCTGCGCCGCCCTTGCGGGCGACTTCCACATCGTTGGTGAAGTGAATGGTGGAGGTGAAGAAATCGCGCCAAAGTTTCTGGATATTGTCGTAGAAAATCCGCCACGCGGGACGGGCCTCTTCGAGCGCTTGCGCGTCGGTCTCGGCAACGTAGATGTGCCGCCCGGCTCCGAACCATGGATTTCGCACGTGGGCATTCAGCCGCTCGGTGTCATCCAGTTGCATTTCCCAGGTCTCTCTGAATCGCTCGACCGCGATTTTGACGGCCTTGGCGGGACCCAGAGCGACCATGTTCATCCCGCGGCGCGCGGCGAAGACCGCGCGATCCGGAGATGAGGTCCCGTACCAGAACGGCGGATTGGGAAGCTGCTTTGGATGAAGCTCCATCGGGTATCCGCGCACGTCGTAGTGGGGACCCTTGTGACTCACCCGCGCTCCGCGCAGCGCCGCTATCAGCACTTGCAGCGCCTCTTCGAAAATCTCGTGGCTCTCCATAAACGGCACGTGAAAATACGCCAGTTCGAAGGGCGAGATGCCGCGGCCGACACCAATTTCGAGGCGGCCGTTGCTCAAGTGGTCGAGCATGCAGATTTCCTCTGCAAGGCGCAGCGGATGGTAGAGCGGAAGCAGGTAGACCAGCGGCCCGAAGTGGAGTCGCTGGGTGCGTTGTGCAACCGCGGCCAGGAAGATGCCGGGCGAGGGCGCCATGCTGAGCGGGGTCGCGTGATGCTCGGCCAGATGGTAGGCGTAAAACCCCGCCGCATCAGCGAGCTCGAGCATCTTGAGCCGTCCCGCATAGGTCTCGCTGAGCGGTTCGTCCTTACGGCACTCAATATGATCGAAGATTCCGAACGTGATTTCGTGCATGGCCGGGCCCTCCGGCAAGTTCTTCGTTGGTGCGCCGTTCGTGGAATCGGAGCGAGTGCCTTCTCGCGTTCAGCCGAGCTTTTCCTCCACGATCGGCACGCGAACCTGGTTATCTCATCTTTCGAAAGCAGGCTCGCACTTCTTTCAGGTACAGCTCCGGCTGTTCGAAGGCCGCGAAGTGGCCGCCCTTGTCCAGTTCGTTGAAGTACACGAGCTTCGCGAATCGTTTTTCGGCCCAGCGCTTGGAGCTGCGGAAAATCTCCTTGGGGAAGATCGAGCATCCAACCGGCAGATTCACCGCGTCGGTGGGCACCTTGCGAAAGCTCTCCCAGTAAAGCCGCGCCGAGGATGCCGCCGCATCGGGCAGCCAGTACAGCATGACGTTGTCGAGCAGCTCATCACGCGTGAGCACGTTCTCGGGATTACCATTGCAATCGGTCCACGACCAGAATTTTTCGAGAATCCACATCGCCTGGCCGACCGGTGAGTCCGCGAGGCCATAGCCCAGGGTCTGCGGACGAGTGCTCTGCTGCTTGGAGTAGCCGGAGTCCCAATCGTTGTAATGCTGCATGCCCGCGAGCGCGGATTTTTCTCGATCCGTAAGATCGGGCGCAGAGGGGTCGGGCGCGACGATGGGCATGTTCAGATGGATGCCAATGCAATTGGCGGGATCCTGAATGCCGATGCAGGTGGTGACCAACGCGCCCCAATCTCCACCCTGCGCAGCGTAGCGTTTGTAGCGCAGGCGCGGCATGAGCTCCGACCACGCCGCCGCGATTCGCTGACAGCTCCATCCGGCCCGCGTGGGCTTGTCGGAAAACCCGTAGCCCGGAAGGGTGGGGCATACGACGTGGAACGCATCCTTGGCATCGCCGCCGAACGCGGTCGGATTGGCGAGCGGCTCGATGACCTTGTGGAACTCGACGAACGACCCTGGCCATCCGTGGGTGACTACCAGCGGGAGAGCATCGGCGTGCGGCGATCGAACGTGCAAGAAATGGATCCCAAGGCCATCAATTTCGGTTTTGAACTGGGCAAACCGGTTAAGCTGTGCTTCGCGCGCCCGCCAATCGTACTTGTCGAGCCAATAGGCGCAGACCTCTTTGGCGTAGGCGAGCGGCAGTCCCTGCGACCAGTCATCGACACATTCGCGCTCCGGCCACCGCGTGGCACGCAGGCGACGCTTTAGGTCGTCGAGCTGCTCATCGCTGGCGGAAATTTTGAAGGGGACGATTTGACTGCTCATAGCTGCTGCCCTCCGAACTGGTTGGGGGATAAGCGCGATCAGTCTCCGAACCGCTCTCGCATGTCAAGCAATCTCCCCGAGGGTTCCTGGCGCCCTCTGCCCGGATTGGAACGCGTGCCGGAAATAAACGCAGCATGGTAAAAGATAAGCAACGGAGTTGAGCAGTCGCCCGCTGCGTTTCCGGAGAGGCCAGATGACAACCAACCTGCCGAATCGCTTTGAATTTCTGTCGGATGCCTGGCTCGACGAGGCGCGCAAGTTCCTCGAGCGCGAGTGCAATAACCACAAGGAGCAGTTAGGCGGGCGGGCTTTTTCGATGAGCGAGCGCCTTACCGATGCTCCTCCCCATCTAAAATTCGACGGCGACGTCGCGTCGTGGAGCCTGCAGTATGACGGGGAAAGCATCAATGTCACGCGCGAGTTCAATACCAGCGCGGACCTGACCATCGAGGGCGACTACCAGGCCGCGTTGGCGGGCGCGCAATTCGTGGGCGTCCTTGCTCCCGGAGCATGGGAGGTGATGGTGCGCGAGGTTGCCACCATGTTTGGCAGGGATGCGATTCGGGTGAAGGGCGCGCTGAAGGACAACGCCACCAACCTTATGGGCGCGCTGCACGATCACCTGGGCCGGCGCACGGTGGAAAATCCCGACCTCGCACATCGCGCGGCGCGGCAGGGCCTCTCGGGCAAAATCCGTGAAATGGAGGAGAAAGGCTACACGGTTATCGAGCGTGCCATCTCACCGGAATTCGCCGACGAGGTGCGCCGCGCGACCCTGCGCGCATTGTTGCCGCACCAGACCTTCTCGATGAACTGGATGCTCTATCATGGACGCGAATTCGAGCAGCTCATCCAGAATCCTCTGCTGATGACGCTCATCGATGCGTCGCTCGGCCGCGGCGCCGTCATCGCGTCCTTCAGTTGCATCAAGAAGGGACCCGGTCCGGGCGTCATTCCGATGCATACGGACTACGCACACGTGCCGGAGCCATACCCGGAATTCTCGCTGACGGGTGTGGGCGTATGGGCGCTGGAAGACTGGCGCATCGAATCCGGGCCCACCTATCTGGTGCCCGGAAGCCACAGGCTGCGCCGCCCACCGCGGCCCGGCGAGTGCAACGACGGCGCGGTGCCCATCGAGATGCCGAAGGGGTCGGTGGTGTATTTCACGCAGGGCGTGTGGCATGGGCAGGGCGATCGAACCGAAGGCGGTGATCGCGTCACGCTCCACGCGCATTTCAACCGCGGAATTCTGCGCAGCCTCGAGCCCAAGAAGACCGACGTGCAGATGCTCCATCGGAATTCGCCGCGCCTGGGCGAGATGCTCGGAGAGGACGACTGGTTCGACAAAATGTCCGCGGCTGGACGAGATCACCTGCGTTTTGCCTACATGCAGCAGTTGCTCGCTTATACAGACAAGCAGAAGCGAGTGATTCTCGCCGGAGCGGGAGCGCCGAACGAGCTGCAGCGGTCCTGAGACTGGGGGTCTCTGCAATCCGGCCTGTGACTTCCTGCGACGGCTTCTCGCGCCGCAGGAAGGCGGTCGCGGTCAGGCGGGCTTTTGTTGGATGAGCTCTATCTTGTAGCCGCTCGGATCTTCGATAAATGCGATCACGGTGGTGCCGTGGGCCATGGGCCCCGCTTCGCGCACTACCTTTACCCCTTTCTTCTTCAATTCTTCGCAGGCTTGGTACGCGTCGGGAACGCCGATCGCCAGATGGCCGAATCCGCTGCCCAGTTCGTAGCTCTTGGTGTCCCAGTTGTGAGTGAGTTCGACGACGGTGTGGTCTTTCTCGTCGCCGTAGCCCACGAACGCGAGCGTGAACTTGCCGCCCGGGAAATCCTGCTTACGCAAAAGTTTCATGCCGAGCTTTTCACAATAGAAGTTGAGCGACTCTTGCAGGTCTCCGACTCGAATCATCGTGTGCAGCAATTGCATCGAATTGTTCTCTCCTCTCGACTTGCCGCGCCTCTAATCGGCGCAATTCACAAGCACCTTGCCTACAATCCTGGAATGTACTGTGCCTTGAACTGGGTGGGAACCACGCTAACCCGAGTGGTCACGAACTGCTCCCCGCCGCTCGCGTTCTTAAAACGCAGCAATCCGGCGATGAACTGTTGCGGGTCGTGGGTCGGGATCAGGCGCTCATCGCTCAAAACCGGATTGGTGATTTTGAGCGTCAGCTCTCTGGTCTCGCCGGGGGCGATCGGGGTATTCGGGTCTACTTCGAGCTGTCCGACGTAATCGTGGGGGCCCGCCTGAGCCTGGTCATCGGCGCCGCCGTTGACAAAAGTCGTCATTGCCATGATGTATTCTTTCACGGTGATTGGGTCGGGACTGATATTTTTGGCCCGGACCTTCATGATCAGCGTGTCGGTGCCGTCGTTCCATGATGCACCCTCCGGCTGGACCTCCGCGAGCTTATCATCGGGTGCCAGGGGCTTCGGCACAAACCAGGCGGTCTGCTGCGGCAGCCGCACCGGATACCGGTTAGCCGCATAGAACCATCCGACGACGAGCAGAGCCACCGCGAGTCCGGCCAGTACGTTCATCCACATTTGATCGCGCGGCGTGATAAGCCCGATGTCGGGAGCGTCTTCGTTGATCCCGATTTGCGTGGTTACCGCCAGGTTCGTGACCGTGCGATGGCCCAACGTCCAGTAGAGCATCCACGCCACCCCTAGCAGGAAGCCCGCCAGCGACCACCACCAGACGAAGCCGCCTTCGTAGCTGTCCAGGTCGATAGTCTGACCGCTCAGCAACGCGACCGGGAACACAAACTTCGATGCGGCCGGCTGCACGTCGACCCATTCACCAGGGCCGATGAGCGTGCCGGTGCCCTGGATCGCGATTCCCGGATGCACATGCCAGTGTCCCGGCTCCCGGCCCAGAATCACCATTTTGAACTGGTAGACGCCGTTGCGCTCGACGAAGAAGGAACCCGGAGCCGATTGGCCATTTACCGTACGATCCTGCAGCACGAACACCGGGCCGGGCACCACCGGAGTGATGTACGCCATCTGGGGAGGATCGAGCGTGTACGGCCAGGTGTCGAGTACGCGCACCGATCCGGTGATGGTCACCGGCTCGCCGACGCGGATCACAGTCGGTGAGATTTTCACGTCGTAAAAGGCGGTGGTCAGGTCCTTCAGAAATGGTTCGTCTCCCGCCTCCCCGTGCGCGAACACCTTGGCTGGTATGATCAAGGAAACCATCGCCAGGGCGACGATCCAGGCGGGTAGTCGCTTAAGCATCCCTCCCCCTCCGCACCGCTCTGAGCGTACTGGCGCGT
>DASXMJ010000126.1 GCA_036495685.1 Candidatus Binataceae bacterium
GTCGTTTTTCCAGGTCGGCATCAACTGATTGGAAGGAATCTGCTCTCCTTTAATCTTGCGCGCCGTTTCGAGACCTGCGACCGGCAACCCCGCGGGATCTAGTTTTCCGACCTGCACGAGGGCGCTCGCTTGATCCCAGTAGATTCGTTCATAGCAGAGCCTGTTGCCCTCGAATGCGACCGATGCGACTGCTGGCACTTCGCAATACTTGCCAGTCGGCTCCACGCCGGGGAGGAGCCAGTCGATTTCCCGATCATGGGTGAAGCACATCAGCACTTCGTCGACGATTCGATCGGGGCCCAGCGTGCGAGCAATCGGCACAATCTTCATATCCGCCGGCAGACTCGGGATAAAATGACGCTTGTAGAAGCGATGCAGTTCCGTCTGACCATAGCCGCCGGTGAGTGTGGGGACGTGATTCACGTACGGTTCAGCGACCATGGTTTTCATGGTGGCGTCAGCATCTCGCGCTCCGAACTCAAGCCCACAGTGCTCGTCCCATAGGGCGCTCAGGTCGTAGCGCGGGCCGAGAGTGCTGCGGAGCAGACCCACCGAGCGGGAGCGTGCAAGTTGTGCGGCAAAGGGATGAAAACTCGCGCGCAAGTCGCAATTGAACCCGTGCTGAGCATCGGCATAGACGTAGAATTCCGCGCGGTCATGCGTAGCGAGCGCCCGGCGCGTGCTCTCGCGAGCCGCCGCGGGGATGGCGGCATCGTTCTCGCCATAGTGGAACATGATGGGACATTTGATTCGCGGCGCTTCATCGAGGCGGGTTTCGATTCCTCCTCCGTAGTAAGCGATCGCAGCGTCGGTAGTGCAACGCGCGGCCGTGAGGTACGCGAGCAGTCCGCCAAAGCAGTAACCGACGACTGCCACGTTGCCGTTGCGCTCGGGTCGCGAACGCAAGTGGTCAAGCGCTGTAGCGATGTCTTTCAGCGTGACTTCCAGGTCCAGTTTCTGCCGTAATGCCCGTCCCTTCGCGCTCCCGTCGGGAGTGTAGGGCAGCTCAACCCCGGGTTCGATTCGCCAGAAGATGTCCGGCGCGAGCGCGACGTATCCTTCCGCCGCCCACCGATCGGTTACCGCCCTGATATGTGCGTTTACCCCGAAAATTTCCTGCAGGACCAGTAGCCCGGGACCTGAGCCCGAAGGCGGAAGAGACAAGTAGGCCTGGAACGTGCCACCATCGTATGCGTGAACCTTAATCGTTTGACTGTTCATTTGTGACTCCTTGCCGGGCGTGCGCAGCCGTTACTGTATCATCGCGCTCGGGGGAATTTTTTCGCGCTGACTAAGCTTTGTCGCCTCAGGGCGAAGACGCGTTGCGGGCGCGTCCGGAACCACCGAAAACACTGCAGTGCGTTGGCGGTAAAGGTCGCCATCCGATCGTGCATGGGTTTTCAACTCAGCGGCTTGCTTGCCGAGGCGAGCGTGATCTGAAAGCCTAGCAAGGCCCGCAAGATCGCACGTCTTAATGGAATCCAGCCAGCCAGCGACAGCCCCGACCCACATCCAATTTCATCCGCCGCGACGATATTTGCAGCTGATGTTTGCGCTGCTGATGTCGGCTACGATTTTCGAAGGCTACGACATCACCATTTTTCATCTCTGTACGCCTCACATTATGAAAACCTTCGCGATGAGCGATCGCGAGATCGGATTCGTCGCCACGCTGGTACGGTTCGGCGGCATCCTGTCTTTTGGCATCGTGGCCAGCGCCGATCTCTATGGTCGCCGTCCAATCCTGTCGATCACCGTCGTTTTCTATACCCTATTTACGCTGGCCACCGCGTTGTCACGCGGAGTGCTCACATTCACGATTTTTCAGAGCGCGGCGCAGTTGTTCCTGGCCGCGGAATTCGGCGTGGCCGTAACCATGGTGAGCGAAGAATTTCCCGATGAAACGCGCGGTCGCGCCATCGCCGCTTTGCATACCGTCGCTTTTCTGGGTGTCGCTGCCGCTGCCGCACTCTATCCTCTGGTGGCGCCCTCGAGCTGGGGCTGGCGCGGCATGTACCTGCTCGGAATCGTTCCGCTCCTCCTCACTGCATTCTTAAGGCGAGGGCTCCGCGAGACGATGCGGTTTCAGGCCATGGAGGCTGCCCGCAAAATGGCCGGCGCTGCTCGTGAGAAGCTGATGCCGAAGCTGCGCTCCTCGATGGCAGAATTCGCCGGCCCCTACCGGAACCGACTCATACTCATCGCGATTCTGTGGAACTCGATCGGATTAGTCGGCGGGCCGACCATCACCTTCTTTAGTCTGTTGGCCATTCGCGACCATCACTGGACCGCGGCCCAAGTCGGCCTCGCGCTGATCGTGGCCTACCTGATGGGAAGCGTTGGAAGTTTGCTGAGCGGCTATGCGATGGATCGGGTCGGGCGCAGGATGACGACCGCCGTGTTCTATCTAGCTTCGGCGATCTCGATGGCAATCATGTTCGGCTCCGGGTGGCACGGTTCGGTGAGGTTCGGAATTGTCGCGACCCAGTTCGCCTATCAGGCCGCCCGAACAGCCACCTCGGCGTTGTCCGCGGAGTTGTTCCCGACCGAGATTCGCGCGTCCGGCTACAGCCTTACGGTACAGGTAGTTGGGCAGTTGGGATGGACCCTGTCGCCGCTGCTGGTGGGAATGCTCTCGGTGCCGCTCGGCGGAATCGGAAATGCCGCGTCGGTCTTCGCACTGGGCCCCATGGTGGGAGCCATCGCGCTTGCCTATGTCCCAGAAACACGCGGCAAAACCCTGGAAGAAATCTCGCCTCCCGTGCTTTAGGACCGTTTCGACCAACTCGTCGTTTCCGTTAGTGCTGTTCCCCCACCTGTCAGAGTGGGGGTAAAGTCGCGCTTTGCGCGCTTGCGGGTGGCTAATCGGATTCCGGCACCAAGTCCAGCGCCGCCAGCCATGGAGCCGAGCTGCCGTCCGACGGTGCCCGCCAATCGCCCCGCGGCGACAGCGATCCGCCCGAACCGACCTTGGGTGCGTTCGGGATCGTGCTCCGCTTGAACTGGCTCAACTCGAAGAACCGATGCAGGAAGATGCGCAGGTTCGCCTTGATCGCAGCGATGCCGTACTGGTGACGGAGCGCGGCGGGAATGTCGGGCCATGCCCCGCGGCTCTTGTCGTGCCATGCACAGTACGCGAGGAACGCGATCTTCGCCGGCGCGTAGCCGAAACGTAATGTAAAGTAAAGGTTGAAGTCTTGCAGTTCGTAGGGTCCGATGATGTTTTCGGTGTAGGGTGTCGGGTCGGCCCCCGGGACTGCGCCCGGGACCAACTCCGGACTTATCGGAGTATCGAGGATTTCCTTTAGTACCGCGCCCACCGGTGTGCCCAGCCGCCCGGTGTGCGCGACCCACCGGACAACATGCTGGATCAGGGTCTTCGGCACGCTCGCGTTGACCGCGTAGTGCGACATGTGATCGCCCACGCCGTAGGTGCACCAGCCGAGCGCCAATTCGCTTAAGTCCCCGGTCCCCACGACGATGCCGTTGTTCTGGTTGGCAAGGCGGAAGAGAATACTGGTGCGCTCGCCCGCTTGGACGTTTTCGTAGGTGACATCATATTCGAGGTCGCCCCGTGCGTGCGGGTGCGCGATGTTCTTCAGCATCTGCGTGGCGCTCGGCCGGATATCGATCTCGTGCGCGGAGCATCCAACCGCGTCCATGAGGCGGCGCGCTTGCCCAAGGGTTCGATCACTCGTTGCGAAACCCGGCATGGTGTAGGCGAGGATGTTTTTGCGCGAAAGCCCGAGGCGATCCATCGCCTGTGCGCAGACCAGCAGCGCCTGGGTTGAATCCAGTCCGCCGGAAATACCCACCACCACCCGTTCGATGCCGGTCGCGCGCAGTCGTGTCGCCAAGCCCTGCACCTGGATTTCGTAGACTTCGGAACATCGTTCGTCGCGATACTTCGGGTCGGCGGGAACGTACGGGAAGCGTTCGTATACTCGGGTCGGCAGCATTCGTTCCGCGCACGGCAGCACGCTCGAAAAATCGATAATGCGAAATTCGGCCAGGTTGGCACGCTCGCGGCGAATCGAGTCGCCGAAACTGGTTTGTCGCATTCGCTCCTGCGTCAGGCGCTCGAGATCGATATCAGCGCAGATAAGTTGTGGCGTGTCACTGAAGCGCTGCGATTCCGCGAGCTTGGTTCCGTTCTCATAAATCATCGCGTGGCCGTCCCACGCCAGGTCGGTGGTCGATTCGCCGGGTCCGGCTGCGGAATAAAGATAGGCCGCCAGACATCGCGCCGACTGGCTGCCGACCAGCTCGCGCCGATAATCCGCTTTCGCGATGGTGATGTTTGAAGCTGAGAGATTTAAGAGTACCGTCGCTCCGGCCAGCGCAGCGGACGCGGAGGGCGGAATCGGCGTCCACAGGTCCTCGCAAATTTCAGCGGCGAACACCAACAGCGGCTGCTCCCGATGCTGAAACAGGAGCCGAGTACCGAACGGTACGTGGCGCGCGCCACCGAGTGCGATTTCCTTGCTGCGCGCCGAATCCGCGGGTGCGAACTGACGCGCTTCGTAGAATTCGCGATAGTTAGGCAAGAAGGTCTTGGGGACCACCCCGAGAATCGCTCCACGGCACACCACCACCGCGCAGTTGAACAGCAGGTGGTCCGCACGCACCGGCATGCCGACCACCGCCACCAAGTTCGCCTCGCGCGAGGCGGCCACCACCTCGCGCAGGGCGTCTTCAGTTGCATCCAGTAAGGCGCGCTGCTGGAACAAGTCATCGCAAGTGTAGGTAGAGAGACCCAGCTCGGGGAAGAGCGCCAGCAGCGCGCCGCTCTCGGCGGCGCGCTCCATCAACGCGATGGTAGCGCGGGAATTGAAGATGGGGTCCGCCACGCGCACCGGGGGAATTCCGACTGCGACCCGAACGAAGTCGTGGTTATAGAGGTTGAAGAAATTGTCGCCCCGCTTCACGCTGCGCCCTTAAGCCGGCCCCGCGAGCGAGCCGGGACTTTGCGTATTTTAGACACAAAGCTCCCAACCTGTCATCGCCTGGTGCAGGCTCCCGTTCCTCAGCGGGAGTGGTCGGCGATGAACTGCAGAATCAGATTCCGAAGTTCGGCGCCGTGCGCGCCGCGGAGCATTTCGGTCCCGTGTTCATGGCCAGGATAGATTTTGAGCGCCTTTTTGGCAGTCGCGTGCTCGTAGAGAATTGCGGAATTACCAGCCACGAATGGATCGTCGCTGGTCTCCACGAACAAGATCGGCGCCTTTACCTCTGCATCCGCGTCGTACACGTTGAGTCCCCCAAACTCAACCGGCGTGGACAGTAAGATGAGTCCGGTGACCGGGTACTGGGAGGCGAGCGCAAGCGCCGCATCCGCGCCCATGCTTGCCCCCGCGACGAACAGGTGCTTCACCCGCGGACGCAGGAAGTCATAGGCCGCTTTGAGATCCACGGGGGAAGCGGGAACGTGCACAATCAGCCCCGATTCGGGAAAGCCCCTAAAATCGAAGGTCAGCGCACAATAGCCATGCGCGGCAAGGATCATTGCGAAGTCGGTCCAACCGGTCTGATCACCGTTGTATTGATGTGCCAGTATCACGCCCGTATCGCCCCCGCCGTAGAGATGGGCGCCCAGCGTCAGTCCATCGGCGGTCTTAAGCTGCACTGGAGTTCCAGTGACCGCGTCAGGCGGCATGACCGGGTTGGCAGCAGAAACGTCCGCGGCGGCAGAGGTGCGACTCGCGGGTACCGTTCCAAGAGCGGCGGTGGTTGCGAGTGCCACGAGCGCGCCGATGCTGACCGCGTTGCGCAGTGGCATCAGATCGCAAGTCTCTTCCTGATGGCGGCGATGATCTGAGCGGGCGGATCCGCGACGTCAATCGTGATCGCATCACGAGGTTCTTCCAGTGCTTCGAATTGACTCGGTAAAAGAGAACTCGGCATGAAATGACCTTTCCGTTTTCCAAGCCGTGCCTTGATAAGCTTGGGCGATCCCTTCAGATATACGACTCGCACCTGCCTGGCGTCGGTGACGATTGCTTGGCGGTATGAACGTTTGAGAGCGGAGCAGGCGATAACCGCGTCGACTCCGTCGGCGAGGCATTGCTCGATCAGCCGGCGGATGCGGTGGAGCCACGGCAGCCGGTCGGCGTCGGTGAGCGCAATCCCGCGAGTCATCTTGCTGCGGTTGGCCGCGGAATGCAGATCGTCACCCTCGTAGAACCGCCACTGAAGCGCCTCCGCAAGCATGGCGCCGATGGTGGTTTTGCCGGACCCAGACACTCCCATCAAAACGAGGATCATCGCAGGCAACATTCTCCCGCTCGGCTTTGCTAACCTACACACACTAGTTGCACAAACAGCTCGTGGGTGTTCTTTGGTTTACCCCAGTGAACGGAGCATCTTGTGACCTCGATTTCCAGTCGTGGTCGTCGGGCGTTGGCAGATGTTTCAATCGCCTCCCTGCCAAGGGCGCCATGAAGGGCGGCGAGTAGGCGTTCGAACCTCAGCCTCCGGATCCGCGGGCCAACGCCTGCAAATCCTGGATGAGGGACAACATCATCCGCCGGCCATCGCTCTGTTGAGGGATTGCGAAGAAGGGACCTTCTAAGATGTGAAATGCG
>DASXMJ010000127.1 GCA_036495685.1 Candidatus Binataceae bacterium
GATCCACCCGCGGGCCAGGCTTGCCACAAACCCGGATGGCCGATGGAACGTCGTTGCGGCGTTCACGCCCCGGAACCCGGTTCTGTCCAACCAGGGCACCAGTTACCGAGTCAGTATTCATCGCTTCAAGATCATTGGCGCCGACGTTGATATCGAACACGCCTCGCGCAAATGGCGATTGAGCAATGCCCGTCTCGAGGCGAGCGCGCAAATCCAGCCGAGAGGTTTGGAGTTTCAGCTCCACACTCTCGATTCGCGAATCGACGGCGCCGGTTTGCCGGAGACGATCCTCCATACTGAATTCGCGTTGCACCAGACGCGGGGTGTCGCGAGCGCGACACTGTCGACGCTCTCGCTCAGGACTCAAGCTTCGGAGATCGAGGCGTCGGCCACGTTAGCCGATTTGGCTAAGTTGCGCGGCGAAGGAGTCGTGCATATCCGCAAGCTGGCTGCGTCCGACCTTCGCACCATCGATTCGAGACTGGATCTCGCTCGCGACATAGTGGGAACGATCAATATCAAAGGTGAAATCAGCGCCGCCCGGCTCCAGGCAGCGATCTCGGCGGCCGGTGCGCGCACGGTTCTAAATGCTAGAGCGAGGGCGAGCGGAGGTTCTTACGACTATGATGCATCGCTCTCGCTTTCCGGTTTGAACGCTGGCGAGCTATTCCACGCCTCGAGGAACCAACGACTTCCGCGCGGGCCGATCAGCGGAGTTGTGCATGCTCAAGGCAACATGCGAGATTTTTCGACTTTGCACGCCACGGCAGATTTGCGTGGCGACAAGCTCGCAATCGGGCAGTGGCGCCTTGGGAATCTCGTACTTACGGGAAAACTCTTTCGGCAAGTCGCCTCTGTCGAAGCACAACTCGTGAATTCCGGTTCACGCTCCGAACTCACCGCCGCAGTGAATTTGAAAGGAAGGCCGTCGTACCGGGCAGTAGTCACAATGAGCCGGATCGATCTTCGATCGTTCGCAGTGCAGCCTGGTCGCATGCCGGCTTCCGATCTGAATGCACGCGCAACGCTGCGTGGGACTGGTACGGATACGCACACGGCTGAGGCGGAAGCAACACTGCAATTCTCAAGATCGACGGCAGGAACGATCAAAATTGATCGCGGATCGCTGACCGCCGAACTTGCGCAAGGTGTGCTGCAATTCCGGGAGGCATCAGTCGAAGCACTGGACGCTTCGCTCACTGCGCGGGGCACGGTGGCGGTTTCCCAGGGGCGGCAAGGATCATTCACCTACACTCTACGGATTGGAGCAGTGGGGCCGTGGCTTGCGCTTGCTGGGCATCGCGGGAGCGGGCGTATCGAGCTTGCGGGCACCGTCGGTGGGACCGCAGATCAACTCAGAGCACGTGGCTGGGGTCAGACGTCGGCTTTTCAAATGGACACTTACTCCGCGCAACATGCCCGCGTGGCTTACGACGTGACGCGAGTTCAATCGGCGAATGTGCAAGGCCACCTAGAACTCACCGCCGAGAGCATAAACGCCTCGACGAAGTTCAAATCAATTGCCTCGACCGTTCAGCTCAACCGCGGCCTACCTCAAACCGCACAGATTTCGCTCAATGCGATCGACGAGATGTCGCGGCCGGACCATATCGATGCGCGATTGGTCTACCAACCTGACGATCTACGGATCAGCCTAGCGACGGTCTTGTTAACCACTCAGGGTGGTGCGTGGCGCTTGCAACGGGTTGCGGAAGTGCGCGTGCGAAACCGCGAACTGCAAGTCCAAGATTTTGTGCTCACAAGCGGCAACCAATCGCTCACTATCGATGGTGTTGCATCAGGCTCGGGAGCGCAAAATTTGCGAGTGAGTGCGAATCGTGTTTCGCTCGGTGCATTGGCCGCTATGTCGCCGAAACCGATTGCGATCGAAGGGCTCCTGTCGGTTCGTTCGCAGGTGTCGGGTACCGCCGCAGAGCCCCTCGTCCACTCAACCGCGACGATTGATGACCTGAGTGTTTCCGGACTGCGCTACCAGGGATTCGACGCGGATTTCTCATATGCGGCAAGAAAGGCGCTCGTCGATGTCTCCTTGCGACAGGACGATAGTCATTCGCTGCGTGCAAATGGAACCATACCGGTCGCGCTGGCGTGGTCACCTCGGTTCCAGGCGGAGCCCGCAGGTGAGATGGACTTGCGTGCCACCTCGCAGGGAATCGACCTCACGTTTCTCAACGCTTTCACGGCAGGTTCGGTACACAATCTCGAAGGCACGCTCGCGGTAGACGTGACGGCCCGCGGCACGGTGAAAGATCCGAGACTGCAGGGTCACCTCGATCTAAGCGCGAAATTTCTGATCAAGCCGTTAAACGTCTATGTGCGAGAGGCCGTCGCAAGGATCGAGGTCGACCCGCATCAAATCCGGCTCGCCAATCTGCGCGCCACCGCCGGCGACGGAATCCTGAGCGGCAGAGGGACTATCGACCTAGAGCGGTACTCGCCGCGACAATTGAGTGTCGCGGTGTCCTTCGACAAGTGGCCCGCGATTGCCACTCAAGAATACAGCTCGACCATCGCCGGAGCTGTGAACTGCTCAGGCCCGACGCAGAGTCTCAGCGTATCCGGAGCTATCGAATCGCTTTCCGGTCTGGTTCGGCCTGACATTTCGCTGTTCCAGCAGCAATCACTGAAGCCTGATGAGACCATCCAGGTGGCGCAATCAGATGTCGAGCAGAAGCCGCCGACTGCGGCTTCGACTCCCACTGGCCCGGCGCCTCCGTCGGGTGACGTTGCCATCGACCTTGGGATCCAGATCGACCGGAACAACTGGATCAAGACTGATGAGGCGCAGATCGAACTTCAGGGCAAGCTTCAGGTTAAAAAACCGACGCATGCCTCGGTGGATGTGACCGGCGTGATTCACACGGTCCAGGGTAATGTGCGGGTGGCGAGCAAGAGCTTCGATCTCGTGCGCGGGGACATCAATTTTGTGGGCGGAGCCGGGATAGATCCCTTGCTGGACATCCGGGCGCAGAAGCGAGTGCAAAATTACACGGTCTCGGCCGACATTACCGGGCCTGCATCCAAGCCCAACCTGGCGCTGAGCAGCTCACCGCCAATGGAGCAGGCAGACATCCTGGCGATGGTGATGTTCGGAAGGCCAGTCAGTAAGCTCAACGGTTCGCAGCAGCAGAATCTCCAGAATCAGGCGATGCAGATGGCGGCATCACAGGCCGGACGCGCGATTGCCGACTCACTCGGGCTGGAGGACATAGGCATAACGACGACTGAAACGGGAGGCGTGGGCGTCGGGCGCTATGTCGGCCAGAACATCTACTTGTCGGCGTCACAGGAGACGGTGGATCCGCGCAAACGCCGCGGCGCGTTCAGTTATCACCTGACTCCTGAGATCAATATTAACACCTCGACTTCCGTTGGTTACGGCAATCAGATCGAGTTGCAATGGCACAAGGATTACTGAGTCTTCGGCTCGTCTAGGCCATTCGTCGCCGGATGAACAATAGGCAAACTATTGCTATTGACATACGGCAGAGGCAGTAGCAGCTTGGGACCTCCACCCAAATCTGCGGTTCACTGCGCAAGCAATCGCCAGTCCTTCGGCCCCACCATCTGTGACTTCAGCCAAGCCTCGACCGAATCGCCATCGAACCGCCAGTCTGAGCTAACTCTAAAAGCCGGCCAACCACCGCGTTTGATTCGCCTGTAAATAGTTGAGGTGTTAACCCTTAAAATCCGCGCCAGTTCCTGCACCGTTAGTACTTCTCCCTCCATAGATCGCTCCAGCCATTGTCCATAGCCGGCCCAACCGCGCGGCGCGCTCGCGTCCAGCGTCTTCGTGCCGCGCAAGAGCGCTTGGGCGCAAGCACGCCGCATTTTGGCGCGCGCTCGGCTTCCCCAACGGTGAAAGCCAGAAAGGTAAGCGCGCGGAACCCCAGTGCCTGCAAGCAAGCGCGGCTATTCGCGGAAGCGAAGCGGCGCAATCCCTTCGCGCTTGAGAAGACACAGAAGACACCGCGCTGGTTTTGATCAATCCAACCTGCGTCCAACCTGACAGGCTAACCCGCGCAATTAAGCGCGTGTTTGCTAGCGTTTTCGCGCGAGACTTAAATATTTCGAATCCTCTGCTTGCGAGCTCGGGTCGAAATCCAGTCCGGATGTTTGGCTCCAAGCCTCGTGGCGGGATGGTCACTCCCATTTCTGGGAGGGCCTACCTTTCTGTCTCCGCGATTTACGCTGGCGATTGACGACAAAGCCCGAGCGCAGGGTAGTCGCGTTCGAGACCCCACACCTTAAATATCGTTCAGTCCCTTTGCGCTGTCGGACAAAGGAAGAAGGGCTCGCGCTCGTGGGCGATGGCCGACTTTACAAATTGTGTCCGATCGCCGACCTTAATGAATCGGGCTGACAATGAGCGCAGAGACCGGGGGTTTTCAGAGGTTGCCCTCATTCGCTAGCGCAACCTCCAGCGAAAAAAACTTTCACGGTCTCGGTGCCGACCAGGTGCTTCTGGATTTTCTCAACGTAATATTCCCTGACCGTCCAGCCGGGTCCGCCGAGAACCGCGTAGCCGCGTTTGTAGCTCGGAGTTTCCCCGACTGCTTCGGCGAGGCAAATGATCTCGAAGGGCACCTTCTGCTCAGCAGTACCCGAGCTTTGCTGCCATTTCATTGAAATCAGGAACTCCTGGCCAGATTTTTCTGCGACCAAATCCACCTTGTGCTTTCCACCGCCTGGACGCGCGCCGACGACTACCTGTTTTCGATACGAGTAACCGCCGCGCTTGAGCGCTGGAAGGACCATGTTCTCCAAGACGGCGCCGGTGTTTGTGTTCCGCCCCACGCGCTAACCGAGACGCCGAGTCGCCAACACTTCCTTGGCCGGCGATCTGTCTCCCGTGCAGTTGATCATGCGGGGCCCATCAATCAGGCGAAGCTTGAAGCCGGGCTTTCGATAAAGCCGGAGGACTCGATCGGTGGCCTGATTCGAGAGAACGGTGGGTCCGGGGTGCTTAGCCAGCCACTTCGCTAAGCGAACCTGGTCTTCCCAGCTGAATCCTTCTTTCGCGTAGGATCTGAACTCTACATCGTACGGCGGGTCCGCATAGACGAAGTCGCCAGAATTGACGGCAATCCCCTCGAAGTCGCCAACGGAGAACTGCCAATCACGCGGAATGCGGCAGTAATCGCTGAAGTCGCGCTTATAGTTGATCCGTTTGTATCGGCCGAAGGGGACGTTGAACTCTCCTTTCGAATTGAAGCGGCAAAGGCCGTTGTAGCAGGTGCGATTGAGGTAGTAGAAAAGCGCCGCGGGCCTCTGCGGATTCGGCTCCGCCGTTCGAGATCAGCTTGTTGAATCGCTTTCGATGCCGATAGTAGAGCGGCTCGCTATTTCCAAATTCCAGACGGTCATCCACGCGGAGCCCACGCTTGAGCCACGAATAGAAATGGACCGCGTGCGGGTTGATGTCGTTCAATAGCGCCCGGTGGGGACGTAGGCTGAGGGTGACAGCCAGTCCGCCACAAAACGGCTCGACAAGGCGCCGGTCCTTGTGACGCTCCCAAAATTCGGCGATATGCGGCACGAGCGACCGTTTGCCGCCGGCCCATTTGAGAGGAGGTCGAACCGGGACAACCTGCACCTGAAGCGCCTTCACCGCTGCCATCGTGCTCTGAGCTTTACTTGATGGCGGAAGCAGAGGCGAGAGGCGGGTTCCATGTTTTTCCACGGCCGGCGCCTCCGGATTGAAGCCAGGGGCAAAGGAGGTGATCCATCTGACGACACAGGAAAAGCTCCGGGAGTTCGCCGAGGCGCGCTGCGATATGGGGCGTTGGGAGCACCGCACGATAGAGGCCCTACTCAACGACCTCGAGGAATACACCCACAATCTGAACGAGGAGGAACGCAAACCTAGGTGAGGCCACCGGTGAACACAGTAGACAGTAGAGGTGTTCTGATGCGCGATCGTCCTGCCGAAGACGAGTCTGAAAGTTGTTTTCGCACTGCCATCGATGTCGCGCAGACGCAGGAGGGGAAGTGGTGGGAGCTGCGCGCGACCGTGAGCCTCGCGCGCTTGCTGCGCGACAATAACCGTCGCGACGAGGTTCGCAGGATGCTTGCAGAGATCTACAACTGGTTCACCGAGGGCTTTGACATCTCGGATCTGAAGGAAGCCAAGGCTCTACTCGAGGAATTGAATCGGTGAGGTGCGGAGGGCGGAGGGTCTCGCCGTCACGCGCGGGCGGCTCAACCGTTTCGTCTCGACGATCACGTCGGACGCCGAGCCTGTGGCGGAACCCTCGTAGCAAAAAGGCGGTCGCTCTTACCTTCTTGTCACGGGCCGGTCCAGTATGACTCCAAGCCTTCGGTCGGGTCCTTCTTATCCGGGCGCGCTACCTGGGACTCAAAGTAAATCCGCAGTCAAATTCGATCGCCGCAAACGGTTATACCGTTCCCTCGTTGCGAGTGTGCGCAAAATCCTTCAGCTTGTGCGAGATCATCTCTCCCACCTTCAGGATGGTTTCTGACGTGAACTCCAGCGAGTGCTTGGGAAAAGGAATCGAGATCTCCTCACTTTGATAGCGCTTATGCAGAAGTTTGATGAATTCATGTTTGACCTTCATTCCTGAAACGAAATCGCGGGCTCCAAGCCACACGGTAAAATCGACGCTTGAATCGGCGAAAGTGTGATAACGCATTCGTGATTCGAATCCGGGTGCCGCGCCATCTGAATGTGTCATCAGCTCGCGTGCTACCTCCAGCGTTACTTGTTCGACGCGGTCAAGATCGCAGCTGTAGTCCACGCCGACCTCCACGCTCACTGCTAGTTGATGTTGGGGCAGACTGAAATTTGTAATCACACTGCCTGCCAGCTTGCTGTTCGGCACCACGACCATCGTGTCATTCAGCATGCAAATGCGGGTGTTACGCCAGCCGACTCTGGTGACATGTCCCTCCTCACCGCTCTCCAGCTTGATGAAATGCCCGGCTTCGACCGGCTTCTCCGCGATCATGTAGATGCCGGCGAACAAGTTGGCCAGAGTGTCTTGCAGCGCCAAGGCCACTGCCAGGCTTCCGACGCCTAGAGAGGCTATCAGCGGAGTGATCGAAATCCCAATGCTGTCGAGGAAAACCAGCATGCCAAGTCCGATAATCACTCCACGCACTCCCCCCTGGAGCAGTCCCAACGCCCCCTGGACCGCGGAAGACCTCAACGCCAGGCGCTCGATCAACTTTCTACAGATGCGATCGGTAAAAATGACCAAGGCTAGGACTAGTGCACCCGCCACTGCCACATCAAAAGCTCTGTCAGATCTGGGGGAAAGCGGGAGGGTGCGGTCGAGCAGAGCGACGCCGCTTGCGACAACGACAATTGTCAAAGCCGGTGACAGCGCCTCCATAAACGAGTCTGCCCAAGCGAGGCTCGCGCGTTGCGCGATGTAACCACGGAACACCGCGAGGATCAGGTTCTTAAGCGCAAGCAGAATGACGATCGAAAAGAGAAAAACAGCAGGACCGATGACCCATGGAGAGAGAAAACCACCGGTCCTTATTTGATCTAAAAGTTGTTGCAACATAAGAGACACCTCGGCCTTCGGCTCATCACCATTTTATGACGGACCTCAGCCCGGCTAAACGCGAATGGCTCAATCAGCGGAGCTGACTCATACTCAGTATAAAGGACAAGCTTAAATTCGCTTTGAATTAGCGAAACTCTTGTACACGACTTCTGACGAAGCACTTTTTTTTGAAGGACCTGCTGAAATTTTGCGTTCTACTGCTCGTTGATAGCTTTGTTGATAGACATGACACTTACCTCCAATTGATTCCTTTCGTTTAGTTGGTGTCGGCGGACTGAATGGCTTCGATCCAATCCGCCTCCGTCGTTCGTGCCGCATTGACCTGCGCGCCGTTGAACGCGCCGATCAGGAATGCGCCAACCACACAAACGATGGCTATCCCCCGCGCGGGTGGATCAATTTTCATGACCACAGTGGATCGGTTTCGAAGACCGTTGACAGCTACACGGACGCATCATCGAAACCGGGCGAAGCGCGACCAACCCGAGTGCGAACCTTGGCTCCGGGATGTGGCCTTCCGCGGACCACAATTCAACAGGAAGTGATTCGTGAGTTGGTGCGCGATTCGCGGATCGCGATCTTCACCCTGGCGGTGGTCCTGTTCCATCTGGCTAACGCGGCAATGTTGCCGCTGGTGGGCGAGATGCTCTCCTCCAGGCATCCGAGCCTCGCGGCGCCATATAGTGGCCTGCATCATCGTTGCCCAGGTTGGTCATGACGCCGATTGCGCTGCTCACGGGCCGGCTCGCCGATTCATGGGGCCGTAGACCCGTCTTCCTGGTCGGCTTCGCGGTGCTTCCGATTCGCGGGCTGCTTTTCGCGATTATAACGAATCCCTATCTCCTGGTGTCGGTCCAGGTACTGGACGGAATTGGAGCCGGAATCTTCGGCGTCCTCGCGGTGATCGTAGTTTCGGACCTCGCGCAGCGCACCGGCCGCTTCAATCTGATGCAGGGCGTGATGAAAACCTGCGTCGCCATCGGAGGCTCGCTGAGCAACGTAATCGCCGGCTTCGTCGCTGAACGCAAAGGTTATGGAGCAGGTTTCATTTTGTTGACCATTGTCGCGCTACTGGCGCTGGCCTTCTTTTGGGTCACGATGCCCGAGACCGGCGATGTGAAATCACAAAAGTTTAAATCGAGGCTGATACGTTGACCACACGGCTCAACGCCACCGTACAGGTCTCTCATCCGGAGATCACTCCAAAGATCGCACTAGCTCGTCCGCGCCGACGCTCTGCACTCTTGGTAGCCGTAGTTTCGTGTCTTTCAAGCGTTGCCATAGCCGTTTTTGCTGGAACGCCGCGCCATACATTGGCAAATCCCTCTCCTGTGGACGCGAGAGGCCGGCCCATGGATCCCGAAACTCGTCGCGATCGCGATCTTCACCATCACCTATTTCGCAGTAGCCGTCGGCCGCCTTCCGGGATTCAAAATCGATCGCGCGGGTGCGGCCTTCGTCGGTGCAAGCCTGATGGTTGCCTTCGGAGCGCTGCCGGCTGGAGGCGCCTATCGCGCCATCGACTTCGACACCATCATGCTCCTGCTCGGTGTGATGATCGTGGTCGCGAACCTGAGGCTCTCGGGCTTCCTGCGCTTCGTGAGCAGAGCAATCATCAAGCGCGTCCGGCATCCTCTGACATTGTTAATCGCGGTTGTGGCCTTCACTGGGGTCCTCTCCGCCTTCCTGGTCAACGACACGATCTGCCTCGCTATGACTCCGTTGGTGCTGGACTTGGTGATTCA
>DASXMJ010000128.1 GCA_036495685.1 Candidatus Binataceae bacterium
CGCCAGTCGCTGCCCTATCACCAAGCGCACACTCCGCGGCGCGTCCAGCTCGCCAATCTTCAGTTTAGGGCGAAAGGCGCCCGTTGAATCGTAGAGCCGGTTTTCTTCCTTGAGATGTAGAAACAGCTCTTCGACGAAAAAGGGATTGCCTTCAGTCTCGTCGTAAATCTCCCTCACCACCCTGGTGGGCGGCGTCTTTCCGCTGAGGATGGTCAGCATCGCGGCGACTTCATCGAGCGCGAGTCCTTTGAGAGGCACGCGACTCGCCAGCCGTCCGCGAAGCAAGTCTTCGAGCGTCTTTGTAAGTCCGGGAGTCACCTCGAGTTCAGCGTCGCGAAAGGTTCCAACTATCAGCAGGGGCAGCTTTGACAGTCGCTTCTCCAGGTGGGCGAGCAGCGACAAAGTGGAATCGTCGGCCCAATGGAGGTCCTCGATAATGAAAACCGTCGACTGCTCAGTCGCGACACGCGCAGCAAAATCGCAAAAGCAGTTGAACAGGTGGCGCCGTGCCTCGCGCGGCGTCAAATCGAGCGGAGGCACGAGGTCGGGAAAGGTCCGCCGCAGTTTGGGCATCAAGCGCGCTAATTCCGGGCCCTCATTTCCGAGCAGACTGCGAAGTGCCTTCTGATCAGTGGCCTGCTCGACACAGCTCTCCAGAATTTCAACGAACGGCAGGTAAGGCACGTCCTCCTCGCGATCGAGGCAGCGCCCGGTCCAGACCGCCATCCCGCTGGTTTGAGCCAGGGACGCAAGCTCGGCAGTGAGCCGAGTCTTGCCAATGCCGGGTTCACCGGAAATCAGGAACAGACGCCCGCGCCCCGCAATCGCATCCACAAGGCCGCCACGCAGCTCGGCCAGCTCACGCTCGCGCCCCACCATCGAGCGTTGAGACCGGACTGTATTTTCGGCTTCGCGGTGCAATTTCACCCGGTGCGGCTCGCGCAACGGCGCAACGAATCGGTACCCCTTGCCGGTGACGGTCACCACAAAGCGCGGGGTTTCCGGGTCGTCATCCAGCGCGTGGCGAATCTTGCCTACCGCGGTGTTGATGCTTTTATCCGTCTCGATGAAGACGTCGTTGCCCCAGATCCGCTCGAGGATCTCTTCGCGGGTCACAAGCTGTCCGGGTCTCTCCGAAAGCAGGAAAAGCAAATCAAGGGGAATGCGTTCAAGCTGAACGGGGCGGCCCTTGCAGCGGAGCTGGTAGGCGTTCCGATCCAGCTCGAAATCCGCAAATCGGCAGATATCTTCGGCCATTTCGGACCACCTTCCTAGCTGCGGACACTAATTGTGGTGAACGCGAAAGGAAAGCCGAGGTCCCTTGACAAAAATTTGAGGAAACCTTGATGCGTTCTCTGTTTCTCGCCTGTTCATTTCGACTGATGATGCGCGACGAACGGGGCATTGGGGGATTGTCGAGATGGAGGCGCCAATGAACCAAAGCCAGCACTGGTCAATCACGATTCAAAAGAAAGGAGAGAATGGTTATGTCGAATCGAAAATGGTTCAGAAATGTGCGCGCCGTCGCGCTATCCGCCGCTTTCGCGATTGTCGCCCTTGTAACTGGACCAACCCGAGCGCAAGCAGGATGCTCGATGCCATCGGGGTTGCTGGCCGCGATCTCAGGGCAGGTGAATGAGAGCCCCGCGGCGTCTCAGCGTCAGGCCCAACAGACCCTTCCGCTTGGTGGAAATGAACCTATATTCGGCCTGTGGCAGATCACCGCAACCTTTCCCGGCGGCGGCGTTGACCACGTGATCTCAGGATGGACCCGCGATGGCCTCGAGTTTGACCAAGATATATCTCCAATCCTCACCGGGTACGTTTGCTATGGCACATACGTGAAGCTCGAGAAGGGGAGCTACGGACTGACGCATCCCTTCTTCAACTTCCAGAGCGTGAATGACAACGGTGAAGGCACCGAAGCCACGGAAGGACAATGGGACGGCACCTCCGGATTTTTCGACTACACAGTGACCGTATCCAAGGACGGCAAGAGCTTCACAGGCAAGCAGAACTTCAAAGTTGTGCAGGGGCCCAACCCCTACGATCCGAATGCAGCGGTCCTGTTCACGACCACCGCCACGCTCTCAGCGACCAAGGTCGGGGTCGATACCAGCCAGCTACCGTAACGGTCCACTGCGCAAGCGGCTCGCCGCTTGCGAGAGGCGGCCGGGCGTCGAGCCTGGCCGCCCTCCCACCTCTCGTTCTCGCTGAGTGCGGGCAGGTAAGGCTTTGGAGGAGCTGCGATCGGAAAGCTCGACGGAATGAGCGTCGCGATGTGAGAGGCTTGCAGGCATGATTTGCTTCCTTCATCCGTGCAGAGATTTCGAACCCGCGACCCTCGGTTTGTTAATTAGACAGAGGCCTATTCGCCCCGTTCGCGGCTTTATAAATATTCGATAGCTAGTCCATCGGTGTACGCTCTATACGCACCCGTCCGTCCTGTTGGATGGTCAAGGAGGCTGTCAGGGTCCCGCCCGCGGGGATACCTTAGCCCATCCCGCCGCGAGCCTACTCTCTCTTCCAGACCCTAGTGTTTAACTCCGTCTCCGGTGTTCGCGATACCCGCTCGACGACGGCCACTATCTCGAGCTTTAGCGGTAATTGCTACGTTATCATCATAGTCAGCGAAAATCTCAGCTCCGATTTCGAGATTTTCCGCTTTGACCACCGTTAGACGTCACAACGTCCTTGAGGATTGCTTTCCTGCCCCGGTTAGGTATTTTGGCGGCCTCGGCGCGCTCGATCCATCGCGCGCCAGCGCCTCGCAGGCGATAAATCTCAATCGCGGCGTCGCACTTCTCAACCGAGCGCGCATGATTCTCCGCCGAACCGAGCGCGCAACCCCAGAGCCGTAGCGTCTCGGCCTCCTCCCACGGCAGCGTGTATCGACGAAACGTTGTAATCGCCTTTTCGAATTGCCGATCGGCGGTCGAATAGCTCCCGAGCGCCGCGGCCACGACCGCTTCAGCGCGAGCTACGTAACCCGCGATCGCCCGCCAGTCCTCACCCAAAGCTAGTATTTCGCGACAGCGCTCAAGATGCGCGATTGCCTCTGTGGCGCGGCCTTGCGCGGCTAGAATCATCGCAATCAAGGACGAACCCCATAGCTCGGACAAAACATCACCCGCTTCGATAGCGATCGATAGACCCCGTCCTGCGAGTTCCTCGGCCAGACCGAACTCGCCCCGGACTCGGTGCAGCAAAGCGATCGAGAAAAGATCGTCCATCTCTTGCAGTCGGTCACCAGTCGCCTGTGCCAGTTCGAGTGATTCCCTTTTCGATTCTCTGGCGGAGTCCCACTCGCCTTCCATCACCAGCAGGTGTTTGAAAGCTCCTCCGCCAGCTTGTACGAGATGGTCGCGAGCTTCGGCCAATTGTCCCATGTGTACGCACGCAAGTGCAGCTAGGTTGCGCAGGAGCGCTCGCCGCGGCTCGGACTGCGCAGTTCGAGGAAGTGAGAGTTCGTCCAGGTACCAATTCCGGGCTTCGCGCGGATCGATGAGCCGGTGATAGTTTCCGCCACCGATCAATGCGATGGTCGAGCCGAGCATCGTGTCGCTCATCCCGGCCGCCCGCTTTCGGGCTTCATTGGCCAGGCCTAAGCCCTCCGCCAGAGCTCCGCGGAATACAAGGAACACGGAAGTCAATATCGCACCGTAGATCCAAGCCCACTCGTTCTTTGTTTGGTCGCCTATTTCCATCGCGCGCCGCCCGGCTTCAATTCCCTCATCGATTCTACGGGCCAAATAGCACGCCACCGCCATGGCGGTGTAAAAGTAAGCGTGCTTGCGCGAAACTGGTAACTTGGCGAGAAGTGCTTCGGCTTTCTGGAGATGAACCATCGCCTTTTCAACGTTTCTTGCCCCGAGATTG
>DASXMJ010000129.1 GCA_036495685.1 Candidatus Binataceae bacterium
CAGGAACAGCTGATTTTTGCCGGTGTGTTCGCCCTTGGCGAACCATGTGTAATTAGTTTCCACTTCGGGCCAAAAGTATTTGAAGATGTGATATTGAAACGCGGTATTCCACACCATTGGCCACCCCAGCCGATCCTCGCCGCCGCTGGGAAAGGTGACTCCCAGCGTGAATTGAACGCTGAAATCACCAAATCCCTTTCCTCCCGCGATGGTGGTGGTAAACAACCCGTGCCCGGCGCTGTTGCCGTCATCGCCGGTCGGGGCGCTGAACCCCATAAAGGCGGTCACGATGTAGTTGCCATTCTCCTCGTTCGCCGACAGCAGCCGATATTTGAGCAGGAAGGTTTGGTCGCCCCACCCGTCGGTGTCGACAGATTTTTTCTTAGTCGGCAATCGAATGCTGCCGTTGTGCGCGATCCAGGGGGGAATTCCGAGGATCACCTCGGTATTTTGAAAGGGAATGAGTTCCAGTCCCTTGCTGCCGCCGAAGTTGTCGGTCGCTTGTCCATTCTGATTGGCCTGCCAGAACTGATCGTAGCGGAATTCCTGTTCAAGGCGGGGGTCACGGTCACCAGCGGCGTCACCCAGTGCGGCTGCTCCGACGGGATGCGCGTCGCGCGCGCCTGCCAATCGTCTATAAACTGCACGATCATGTCCCCTAGGCCGCCGCTCCCAGAAGCGCTTTGCGCCCGCGCTACGGCCGGCACCAGCGTCAGGAGGACCACTGCGCCCATCACCACCACATTGAACCCGGACCGGCGAAAGAGAATTCTCATGGCGAGAGTGTTATGCCAGTATGATGGCATTGCTGACAAGTATTATGGCTGACATCGGAAACCGGATTCGCACCGCACGCACCGCGCGCCAGATGAGCCAGACCGAACTCGCGCGCCGCGCGGCAATCTCGCGGCAGGCCCTGAGCGCGATCGAGTCGGGCGTCTATCAACCGAGTGTCAGCGTCGCGCTCAAGCTCGCACGCGAATTGGGTGACACGGTTGAGAGTCTGTTCGCGGAATTGCCCTTCGAGCGCATCGATGCGGTAATGGCACGGGGTGCGGAAAGTGCGGTGGGAACCCGGGTTGCGCTCGGCCGGGTCAGGGGACGCGTAGTCGCGGTTCCGTACTTCGCCGCACCGCGAGCGCTGGCGCCAGCTGCCGGAACCATCGAACGGACGCATGGAAGCCGTGCCGCGGTGGAGAGCCTTCGCTCGGGGGCGGAAATCAATTCCATGCTGCTGGTCGCCGGCTGTGACCCTGCGGTCTCGATTCTGGCAGATTGGATCGCGCGCCATCACTCTCCGGTCACCGTGGCAGCGTTCGGACGGGGCAGCCAGCGGGCGCTCGACGCACTCGGCGCCGGTCAGGTCCATGTTGCGGGCGCGCATCTGCGCCATCGTAAAACCGGAGAGTACAATCTCGATGCGGCTCGGCGCGCGCTCGGCCGTCAGCGCACGGTACTGGTCAGTTTCGGACGCTGGGAACTGGGGCTCGCGACCGCTCCTCGTAACCCGCATGCGATTCGAGGCTTCGCCGACCTGGGACGCCGCGGCCTCAAGATCGTCAACCGCGAGCGAGGCTCCGGCGCGCGCAGCGCACTCGACGAGGCGATTCACGATTTGGGTCTCGACGCGAAAGCCCTCGTGGGCTACGAAGTTGAAGTTCCGGGTCATCTCGAAGTCGCCGAGGCAATCGCCGCAGGCCGCGCCGACGCGGGTGTGACGCTGAGGGTCGCCGCGCAGGCCTATGGGCTGGGATTCGTGGCGCATCGCGAAGAACGCTACGATCTGGCAATTCCGGAGCGCGAGATGTCATCGATCCCGCTGCGCGCAATGATGGAATCGCTCACCTCGGCCCGGTTTGCCCGCGAAGTGGCCACGCTGTGCGGCTACGACACTTCATCGATGGGTAAAGTGGTCGCCCAACTCTCCTGAATTGGGGGATCTGGCGGATCGCGCGGGTTGCGGCGGCTTCGGTCAAATCATCCGAAGCGAAGTCGGGGGAGGCCAACACAGCTCAGGTGGGCGAACCCCGTGGCTGGAAAGTTATCGCTCCACCCACCCACCGCGAGGCGGTTAAGTTTCACCAGGCAAGCGAATGGACCGGCTCGACCGCGGCCCTCCGATTTGTCGCGCGGCCTGCGCGGGATGAGGGAATGTCCGAAACGGGCCGCACGCCGAGAATTTCGTCCGGTGGGAGGAGAAGAGAGTGGAGGCTTCGCCTTTGCCCCGACCGCTGGGCTACGCTCCAACAACCGCTATGCACCTCCTCAAAGTGAGCGTCGCGCATGGCCTGTTAACAAACTGCGTAATTTCGGCGTTCCTCTATCTGATCGTGACGATCGCCGGCGGCATCTGGGGCGTCGCCGCAGTCTATTGCTTTTTCAAGATAGAGGTCGCGCTTAGAGGTCAGGGCGCCGGGCTGGTGGCCGCGGGATTCCTGCCCCTCTTCATGACGCCATGGGCGATACCCGCCGTGTGGGTCGCAATGAGAATTCTGGACGGCTGGATCGAGGTACTTTCTCCCGCCCGCGATCGCTGATCGCTTACGCTATCGAAAAATCCAGCGCCACCATCGTCAACCCGAGCCGCCGCGCCACCCGCTGCGAGCCGATGTTCTCCCATGACGTGCTGTAGAAGGGCGTCGCACCTAGCGCCCGCACCGCACGTCCCCATCCGCCCGCCGCGTTCACCGCGTGCCCCCGATGGCGATATTCCGGGCGCGTTTCCACGCCCGCGCAGTGAACCGCGGCGGAAATACGCACGCTGGCGCAAACCGCAACCGCATGCCCATCCTCGACCATCGCCATAAAAGGTTTGCGGTGCGGTACATCAGGGATCCACTCTTCGAGTCCGCCACGCAGCAGATATGCGTTGCGCTCGCCGATCGCAGTTGGTGCCGCGCTCCCCGCTGCGTCTTGCGTGAAAATGTAAGCGGGTCCCGCCGAAACAACCTCGACCGGCGCGTGCGAAGAAAGCAGGGTGCGATAACGATGATGATGGACCGGCAGCTTCTCCAATTCCTGGCCTCGGGGTTCCTGGCTGGATAGCTCCTCCAGCGTGCGCGCCAGGTTATCTGGAACATCCGCACGAAACCGGCAGATGACGTCGTCAGCGGTCCTCATCAGAGTAAACCGCGCCGGCGCACCTCCGTCCCACTGATTTACCTCGACGATGCGCCCACGACTGTCGTGCCGATGGAGCGTGGCGACGCGACTATTTGCCAAGTCGAGCGGAATTCTCGTGATCATGTCCGTTAGTGAATAATGAGCAAGCTTACGCTGCGGGACTCTCGATGCAATTTGTCCTTCAGGCTTGCGGTGCCTTCCCTTCGGGGGATTCCATGCAGCCCGAGCAGTCCCGGCTCCTCGTTAGCCGCAACGCCGGGGAGGTTCCGGGAGAGGATTCGCTTTCCTGCCTGCGGGCGTCTCGAAAACTTTCAACCGTGTGAGCAGGGTCACACCAGGGGCTGGTTTACCTCCTGAAATCTGCTCATAATCAAGGTTTACTCCAGCGTTTTGGGGCAAATGACCAATTCTTCTCCATGGCCCTGATTGTTCAAAAGTTCGGCGGCACTTCGGTTGGCTCGACCGAACGCATCCGCGCGGTTGCCGAACGCGTTGCGCAGGCACGCCTGCTCGGCAATCGAATGGTCGTGGTGGTGTCTGCGATGGCGGGTGAGACCAATCGTCTCTTCAAGCTGGCATCCGAATTGTGCGAGGCTCCCAGTCCCCGCGAAACCGACGCGCTGGTCGCGACCGGCGAACAGGTCTCCGCAGCGCTCCTGGCGATTCGTCTGCAGGCCCTACAGGTCCCAGCGATTTCTTTTCTCGCCGATCAATTGCGCATCGCGACCGATTCCAATCACGGGCGCGCTCGCATCAAATCAATCGATCCATCCCGAGTGGTCAAAGAATTGGATGCCGACCGAGTCGTCGTGGTTGCCGGGTATCAGGGAGTCGATGCGCTGGGAGATATTACTACTCTTGGCCGCGGCGCCTCGGATTTGACCGCGGTCGCGCTGGCCGCAGCTTTGAAGGCCGACGCCTGCGAGATCTACACCGACGTTGATGGAGTATACACCGCCGATCCCAATATCTGCCCCAAGGCGAAAAAGCTCAAACGAATCTCCTACGACGAGATGCTCGAAATGGCCGGCCTCGGTGCCAAAGTGCTCCAGCTCCGCTCGGTCGAGCTGGCGCGGCGCTACCAGGTGCCGCTGCTGGTCCGGTCCAGCTTTAATGCTTCGGAGGGTACGTGGGTGGGACAAGAGGACCCATCGATGGAAAATCTGCTCGTTTCCGGGGTGACGCTCGATCAGAATCAGAGCAAAGTCACCCTCACCGGCGTCGAAGATCGCCCGGGTCTCGCGGCCAGAATTTTTGGTCCTATCGCCGCGGCCGACATCGTGGTGGATATGATCATTCAGAACGCCAGCGCGGATGGCCGCACCGACATGACTTTCACCGTCAACCGCGACGATCTGGCCCGCACCCTGGAGTTGGTGCAGCGCGTCAGCGCCGAGGTCGGCGCGACCGGCGTGCGCCACGAGGACCAGGTTGCGAAAGTATCGATCGTGGGCGTAGGTATGCGAACCCATGCCGGCGTCGCCGCCCGGATGTTCGAAGTGCTCGCCGGTGAGCGAATCAACATCCAGATGATTGCCACCTCGGAAATCAAGGTATCGGTGGTGGTCGGTTCGAAATACGGAGAGCTGGCAATGCGCTCGCTCCACGACGCTTTCGTGGACGGTGCCGACTTCCAGCTGCCCGAGGAGACGGTCTAGTCTCATGGCGGTTAGCAAACACATTCAGGTCTATGACACGACCTTGCGCGACGGCTGTCAGTCCGAGGATGTCTCCCTCACGACCGCCGACAAGGTCGAAGTCGCCCGGCGTCTCGACGACCTCGGCTTTGACTACATCGAGGGTGGCTGGCCAGGTTCCAATGAACGCGATGCCGCCTTCTTTCGCGAGATCCGCAAGGCGCACCTTCGTCACTCGAAAATTGCCGCCTTCGGTTCAACCCGCCGTGCCAACGTGCGCGCCGCCCAGGACCGCAACCTGCAATTGCTGCTGCGCGCTGAAACTCCGGTTGCGACTGTGGTCGGCAAGACCTGGGACCTGCATGTGCGCGAGGCGCTTAGAATCTCGGCCGATTCCAACCTCGAAATCCTGAACGATACCATCGCATTCCTAAAAAAACGTGTCGGTGAAGTCATTTTCGACGCCGAGCACTTCTTCGATGGCTATTTCTCGAAGCCGGAGTTTGCACTGGCCTGCCTCAAGGCTGTCGACGCAGCCGGGGCAGACCTGATCTGTCTGTGTGACACTAACGGCGGCCGCCTGCCGCACGAGATCGATGCAGCGGTCAAAGCCGCTCGTGCTGCGGTGAGCTGTCCAATCGGCATTCACTGCCACAACGATTCCGAGGTCGCGGTTGCCAACACTATCGCGGCGGTCGAGGCGGGTGCGGTTCAGGTGCAGGGCACCATCAACGGCTTCGGCGAACGCTGCGGCAACGCGAACCTGATTTCCATCATCGCGAACTTGCAGCTCAAACTCGGTTACCAGTGCGTCCCCCCCGCCAAGCTCAAGCAACTTCGCGAGGTATCGACCCTGGTGTACGAACTGGCCAACGTCACGCCGTTCCAACGTCAGCCGTATGTGGGCCGCAGCGCCTTCGCGCACAAAGCAGGGCTCCACGTTTCGGGGATCCAGCGCAACGCACACACTTATGAGCACATCGACCCGCTCGCGGTCGGTAACAATCGCAGGGTCCTGCTCTCGGAACTGGCGGGCCGCGCCAACATCATTTACAAGGCGCGTGAATTCGGAATCGACATCAGCCCCGACAACGAAAAGATCGCGGTGCTACTCGATGAACTCAAGCGCCTTGAAGGCGAGGGCTACGTCTACGACGGTGCCGATTCCTCGTTTGAGCTGTTGATGCTGCGTACCCTGGGACTTGCCCGCGAACACTTCAATTTCGTGAGCTTTCGCGTGTTCGACGATAAATGGCACGAAGACCACGCCCCGTTCAGCGAAGCCGTGGTGGTCATCGAAGGTCCCGACGGAGCGCGCACCCGTACTTCCGCCATTGGCAATGGCCCCGTCAACGCGCTGGACTCGGCGCTGCGCAGCGCGCTGATCCCGTACTACCCCAGTCTCGAAACCATGAGCTTGGCCGACTACAAGGTCCGGGTTCTCGGCACAGGCGCGGGCACCGGTGCGCGGGTGCGCGTGCTGATCGAATCGACCGACGGCAAGCGTCGATGGGGCACCGTGGGGCTGTCGAGCAATGTGGTCGATGCGAGCTGGCAGGCCCTGGTTGACTCGATCGAGTACAAGCTCCACAAAGATAACGTGAAGCCGCGCAGCAACACTGCCTCCCGGCACAACGGTGCGAAACCTCGTCCGGGGCGCGTATCCAACACGCCTCGTGACGCCCGCAACGGCCGGGCGTGAGATTTTAGGGGCCACAGAGGATCGGGCATGGGTTTTTTCGAGCGCATGCGCGAAGACGTCCAAACGGTCTTTCACAATGATCCGGCTGCTCGGACCACGCTGGAAGTCATCCTGGCCTATCCCGGGGTTCATGCCATATGGCTGCATCGCTTTGCGCACTGGTTGTGGAACCACCGTCTGAAGCTCGTTGCGCGGATGGTGAGCGAAGTAGCGCGCTTCTTCACCGGGATCGAAATTCATCCCGGAGCGACTATCGGCCGCCGCTTGTTCATTGACCACGGGATGGGAGTGGTGATGGGCGAAACCACTGAGATCGGCGACGACGTGCTTATCTACCAGGGCGTGACCCTCGGCGGCACCAGCCTGAAAAAGGAAAAGCGGCATCCCACGATCGAAGACCACGTGATGGTGAGCGCCGGCGCGTCGGTTATCGGTCCGGTGCGAATCGGGCGCGGCAGCCGCATCGGCGCGGGCGCGGTTGTGGTGTCGTCGGCGCCCCCGTATTCAACCATCGTCGGCATACCCGGCAAGGTCATAGAGGGTGAAAGTGCGCGCCAGGACGTGGCGGAACTGGAGCACGGCCACCTGCCCGACCCGGTCGCTCGCGCGATCAACAACCTGGTCGAAAAGATGAACCGCCTGGGCGTGCGGATGGAAGAGATCGAAGAGCGTCAGGACTGCGTCGAAGACAAAGTCAACGAGCATCATCCCCCCGATCGTACCGCCGCGATCGCCAAACGCTAGGCGCAGATTTCCCAGCGTAATCGAATCGCTCATGCCACCGCGCTTCGCGGGAGGGTGGGTCCTCGAAGCTCGCGTACGTCGCCAACGACATAACCTGGCGCGCGCCTTCAGTGGGATGAAGATGCCTGCCGAGCACGGTTGCAGCGTCGGTTGACCCGCAATCGCGCCTGGCTTATTTAACGAATAGGTTAATTAAGAGGAGTTGCCCATGATCACAATCAGCGCCTTCAAGTGGGTTCCGCCATTCGCACAGGGTGTGGTCCGTGACCTGCGCGTCCGCTGGGCGCTGGAGGAAGCCGGCCTCTCGTACCAGACTCGGCTTATCGACCCTGCGGTTCAGGCATCGCCGGACTATCGGGCATGCCAGCCGTTCGGGCAAGTGCCAATGTTCGAAGAGGACGGCCTCGTTCTCTTCGAGTCAGGTTCGATTTTGCTCCACATCGCCGAGCGGACCGAAGCGCTCCTTCCCCAGAACCAGAAGGAGAGGGCGCGCGCCGTCTGCTGGGTGTTCGCCGCCCTCAACTCCATCGAGCCATTCGTCCAGCAGCTCGCCGAAATTGACCTGTTCTGGCCCGGTCAGGAATGGGCGAAGCTCCACCGCCCCGATGTAGTGAACGCAACCCAGCGGCGCCTCTCGGAGCTGGCCACCTGGCTGGGCAATCGGGAATATCTCGAGGGCCGCTTCACGGTCGGTGACCTCTTGATGACGACCGTGCTGCGCATCCTGCGCCACACCGATCTCATGGAGTCCGCACCACGGTTGAAAGCCTTCCAGGCCCGCGGCGAAGCACGCCCGGCCTTCCAGCGCGCACTCCGCGCGCAGATGACCGACTTCGACCAGCGCTAGTGCGTGACCGGAGCTTTGAGAGGATTTAGAGTCTTTCTGCTAGCCCATTTCCGGTCAGCGGCAAAGCGTCGAAGGTCGGTGGAGCCGCACCTGAGAGGGCGAGGTGCCTGGAACGGTAATGTCGCACGAGTTTGATCGAGGTGACGCTCCGCGCGCCCCTTCCGTCGGTGACATTCGCGCGGCTGCGAAGCGGATCGCTCCCTACATTCGTCGGACGCCGACGATTTTTATCGGGCCGGTTCGCGATCGCCACAACCTAGGAAGTGCCCTGTGCCTGAAACTCGAATGCCTCCAGGTTGTGGGGTCGTTCAAGCCGCGCGGCGCGTTGAACAAACTTTCTTCACTGCCCGACCGAACCTCGATTCGAGGTTTGATTACGGCCTCCGGAGGAAATCACGGCCTGGGTGTCGCGTACGCCGCCTACGTCGCGCGTCTGCCGGCCACGATCTATCTGCCGACCACGACGCCGGCCGCCAAGATTGAGAAACTCAGGGAATGGAACGCGCGCACCATTTTGGAGGGCGACTCCTGGGATGACAGCAATCGGATCGCGCTGGCTGCGGCACGGAGCGAGGGCCTCACTTACATCCACGCCTTTGCCGATCCAATGGTGATCGCGGGTCAGGGTACGGTAGGTCTCGAGGTCCTTGAAGACGCTCCCGAAACCGATACCTTGGTGATCGCGATCGGAGGGGGAGGGCTCATTTCCGGCACCGCGATCGCAGCCCGGTCACTCAGACCAGACATCCGTATCATCGGCGTCGAACCCGAGGGCGCGCCCACGCTGTACCGTAGTCTTCGGGTCGGCCGCATCGTCGAACTGGATAGAATCACGACCGCCGCCGGGACTCTCGGCGCCCGCGCCACCGAGCAGTTGAACTTCGATCTCGTTCGAGAACACGTCGCCGAAGTAGTGCTGGTCTCGGATGACGAGATGCGGGAGGCGGCACGCTGGCTATGGTTTGAATTTGGGGTCGCGGCAGAGCTAAGCGGCTCGGCCGCGGTGGCCGCACTTCTGGCGGGCCGCTATCGCGCCCACAGTGGCGAAAGGGTTTGTGCCTTGGTCTGCGGCGCGGGCACCGACGGCATTTAACAGAGCAACCTTCAGGCAAGAAGGAAGGCGCGCTTCAAATCCGCTCTCGCGAAGGCAAATTGCCGCGCGCTTTGGCGTATCAGCGCGATGGATCATCCGGATTTTTTGCTTCACCAGAATGGTTGGCGGCTGCAAGCTGTGACTCTTGGCTCTTCGCGCGGTTCAACCTTCTTCTTAAGGTGACTCCTCGTTGGGTCATAGTTCCCCTTTCCGGTCCGCGAGGCAGTCAGGGTTAGTCCGGATTACTGCGGTTCTTCTGAGTTTCTCCGAGTAACCACTACAGGCTATGCCCAAAATCCGCGCCCAGCGCGTACTCGTCCGCCGGATGAATCAGCTCGCCGCTCACCAGCCGCTCGAACGAAAAGGAGGACAGATCGATCACGGCGCTCTTGGCACGGAGGATCAATTCAGCCATCGCTGCCCCTACCGCCGGTGAGGTCTTGAAACCAGTGCCGCTGAAACCTGCGGCGACGAACAATCCGGTTACCCCCGGTACCTGGCCCAAGACCGCGCGCGAGTCGGGGCTCACGTCGTAGATCCCGGCGTGACCGCGCGCATAAGACGCCTCGGCGAGCCCGGGCAGGCGTTTGGCCAGTCGCTGGCGGGCCAGTTCGATAAAGCTCAAGTCGTTGGTTTCGCGAAAAGTATCCGGACTCGCTTCTTCCTCCGGATTGAGCGCCCCAAGACCGACCAGAGTTAGATCGGTGCCGTGGGGCCGCAAATAACTGCCCGTGATGGTGTCTATACAGATGCCGTGCACGAGCGCCGGCGCTCTGCTAAAGAACGCGATCTGCGCGCGCTCCGGTTTGATCCCGATCCGGGTCCCGAACGGCAACAGCAGGTCATCAGTCCAGGGTCCCACCGCTAGGCAGACGAAATCCGCCTCGTGGGTCTTCCCGGATGCGTCGGTTGCGCCGACGCATCGTCCGCCCACATGGGCGAGCGCCGAGATAGGCATGTTCAGGTTGAAGTTGGCGCCACTCGCTCGCGCGGCTGCCGCGAAGGACTCCGTGGTGGCGACCGGATCCGCATAGCCGCTGCGCGGCTCATAGGCCGCCAGCCCCACGTCATCGACAAAAGCTGCAGGCTCGAGTCGTTTAAGTTCGCCGCGCTCGATTACTTCAGTCTCCACCCCGATCGACTTGAGCATCGCGACGTTGCGCCTGAGCTTGTCGGCATTTTTTTCGGCGACGATCAACGAGAAACCGGTGCGCACGAACCCACAACTTCCGCCCACCACATCTCCCCAGTTCTCGAAGTACCCTAGGCTCTTCCACGCTAACTCGGCTTCTGGCTTGAAGGTGTAATGCATCCTCACCAACGCGCCCGACCGCGCCGACATGCCCGCGCCGATTGCGCCCTTGTCGAAAACGCTCACCCGGGCCCCCGTTCGAGCCAGATGAAAAGCGATACTGCAGCCGACCACGCCGGCGCCAACCACTACGACATTTGCTGCGGATAGTTCTTCAGGCATCGCTTTAAGTTTCGCCCGGGACGGCTTTTTCGGGAGGGCGCGGTGCGCTAGGTTATAGCCTTCGCCGAGAAGTTTTCAGACTCACATGCGCATTTATCTTGATCATAACTCGGGTTCGACCCTGAGACCCGAAGCGATCGCCGCCCTCAATGCGCTGCTCTTGGAGGGTGAAGGTAACCCCGCCGCGGTTCATCGCGCCGGGCAGCGCGCCCGCCGCGCATTGGAACAAGCGCGCAGCGAGGTCGCGGATTTGGTGGCGGCGAGCCCATCGGAGATTATCTTCACAAGCGGCGGTACCGAATCAAACAATTTCGCCATTGCGGGTGCGCTGGGGACGCTCAGCAAGCGGCGCAAGGTGATTACCTCTGCGATCGAACACTCTTCCATTCTCGCGCCCTTGCTGAATCTCGATGATCGCGGCTTTGAGGTAGTGCGAATTGCGCCCGATCGTGAGGGACGGATTTCGCCCGAAGCTGTCGTTGCGGCGATCGACGAGACCACCGCACTGATTACCCTGGGACTTGTCAACGGCGAAGTCGGTACGATTCAGCACCTTGGCGAAATCGCGCGACGCGCGGCCAGCGCGGGCGCGATCTTCCATCTCGATGCAGCCCAGGCCGCGGGCCGGATTCCACTCGAGGTCGATGAGCTCGGCTGCGATCTGATGACTCTCAGCGCACACAAGCTTGGCGCTCCCGCAGGGAGCGGGGCGCTATTCATCCGGGACGATTGTCAGATCGCACCGATGATGCTGGGCGGTCCCCAGGAAGATGGTCGACGCGCGGGAACTCCGAATCTGCTGGGTGCCGTGGCGTTTGGCGCCGCAGCCCAGGCCGCGCTTCGCACGCTTGCTGTGGAGACCGCACGGCTCGGCGCGCTGACCGCCAGCCTCTCTTCGCTTCTCGCCGCGCAGATTCCCGGACTCGTGTGCAACGGACCGCTCACCGATCGCATTCCCAACACTCTGAACCTCACCTTTCCCGGGGTCCTGGGCGAGAGCATGCTCATCGCGCTGGACCTCGAAGGAGTCCAAGTCTCGATGGGCTCGGCGTGTGCCGCAGGCGCCGTCGAACCATCCCACGTGCTGCTCGCGATGGGTCGGAGCGCCGGCGAAGCGCGCAGCTCGCTGCGCCTCAGCCTCGGCTGGAACACAACCGCGCATGAGGTCACGCGCGCGGCCGGAATCATCATCCGTGTCTGGCATCGCGTTTCCGAGTCCGAACCGGTTACGGCGCGCGAGGCGCTCGCATGAGCGCTCGGGTGCTGGTCGCGATGTCGGGTGGCGTCGACAGCTCGGTGGCTGCAGCGTTGCTGCGTGAAGCCGGCTATGAGGTCGTCGGTGTCGCGATGCGTCTTGCGCCGGAGCCGGCGCATTCCGCACGCCGGCGCGCGAACTGCTGCTCACACGAGGATTTCGAGGATGCGCGGCGGGTCGCGGAACGTCTGAACTTTCCGTTCTATGTTGTCGACCTGCGCGAAGATTTTGCCACGCGCGTGATCGGCAATTTCGTTTCGGAATATCTCGCCGGCCGGACGCCGAATCCCTGCGTGATGTGCAACCGGGAGATCAAGTTCGACCGGTTGTGGCAGCGGGCGCGTGCTCTTGGCGCCGATTTTGTAGCGACCGGCCACTACGCGCAGACTGCGCGTGACCTCGCCGGACGGTTTCATCTTCTGCGCGCCCGCGACAACGCCAAGGATCAGTCGTATTTCCTTTTTTCGCTGACCCAGACCGAACTCGCACGGACCCTGTTTCCGCTCGGTGCGATAACCAAGGCCGAGGTGCGCGCGCGGGCCCGCCAGCTGGGGCTCGCCAACGCGGACAAGCCCGAGAGCCAGGAGATTTGTTTCGTTCCGGATGGCGACTACGCGGGGTTGGTCGAACGTGCCACCAGCCGCGATCGCATCCGCCCGGGCCGAATCGTCGACCGCGCCGGTACCGCGCTCGGTGCGCATCGCGGGGTGCATCATTTTACGATCGGCCAGCGCCGCGGCCTCGGCTTTTCCTCGAGCGAGCCGATGTACGTGCGCGAGATCCACGGCGACACCGGCACCGTGGTAGTCGGGCGGCGCGAAGAGTTGAATTGCGCGGGGTTGCTGGCCCGAGACGTAAGCCTGGTGGATGCGTCCCACACCGCGGGTCGCGTTGAAGTCGAGGTGAAGACTCGCTATCGCCAGAATTCGGTCCCCGCGGTGCTTGCGCTGGGCGCAGAGCGTCGGGCGGAGGTGCGGTTTCTGGCGGGCGGTCCTGCCGTAACCCCCGGCCAGGCTTGCGTGTTTTATCGCGGCGAGGAAGTGCTGGGCGGCGGATTCATCGAGCGGGCCTTGGAGGCGTGACGGTATGCGCTTCGCACTCGCCACCCTGGGCTGCAAGGTCAATCACTACGACTCCGCGATTATCGAGTCGCGCCTCGCCGCGCGCGGATTGGAACGCGGTGATTTCGGCGAAGCCGTCGACGTCTACGTCATCAACACCTGCACCGTGACCGATCGCGCCGACTCGGAATGTCTCAAGCTGGCGCGACGGGCCAAGCGCCGCAACCCCAAGGCCAAGGTAGTGATGACCGGATGCTTTGCGCAGGCGAATCCTCACGCGCTCGCCGGCCGGCGCGAAGTCGATGCGGTGGTCGGTCTGGGGCGACTGGACGATCTCGAACGTGCGGTGATTGCGGAGACCGGTGCGCGCGTGATGGTCACCAACTTGCGCAAGGCGCGCGCTCCTATCGAAGTCGGCGCGGTCGCGCTCTCCGGGCAAACCCGTGCCTTCTTGAAGCTGCAGGAAGGATGTGATCAGTTCTGCAGCTTCTGTATCATACCGATCTCGCGCGGCACCTCCCGCAGCGTCGAACCGCGCCGGGTAGTCGCCGCCATCGACGAGCTCGCCGCGCGTGGCTTCAAGGAGGTCACCCTCTCGGGGGTGCATCTCGGCGGCTACGGCAAGGACTTGGTGCCGCGGGTCAGTCTGGCCGAACTGCTCGAGATGCTGGCCGAGCGATCTCCCATCGGTCGGCTTCGCATCAGCTCGCTGGATCCCGAAGAGCTGAGTGACGAAATTATCGAGCTCGTCGCGCGCAATCGTAAATTCTGCCCGCATTTTCACTTGCCGCTGCAATCCGCGGCGGATCCGATCCTCACCGCGATGCGTCGGCGTTACGATCGCAACTACTATCGTGAGCGGGTGGAGCGGGTGCTCGCCGCGCTGCCGGATGCCGCCATCGGAACCGACCTGATCGCCGGGTTCCCGGGCGAAAGCGCGCGCCATTTCGACGCAGGCTGCGAGTTCGTCGAATCGCTCCCGCTCGCCTATCTCCACGTGTTCCCGTACTCGGTGCGGGCCAATACCTCGGCAGCGAAGCTGGCGGAGCACGTCCCCCCTGCCGAGATCAAACGCCGGGCCGCGGTGCTGCGCCGGCTGGGCGACGCAAAGCGGGCACGGTTCGCGGCGCGCTTTTGCGGGACCAGACTTAATGTGTTACTTGAAGAGCGAACCGGGAGCGGGATGCTCTCCGGTTACAGCCGCAACTACGTGCGGGTCTTGACCACGGGCCCCGACGACCTGACAAATCACGAAGTCGAGGTACAGGCATCGCTTGTCGAAGGCGCTCAATTGGTTGGCCAGATTGTTCGGGCGGAGCGACGCGCGAACCCCCGGACCGACGCTCAAGGCCCCGCCTGAGAGTGTCCGTTCGCGGCTTGAGCGCACGATTGGCTATTCGTTTTCCCAGCCGGACTTGCTGGAAGTTGCGTTGACGCACCCGAGCGCGGTCCTCGGCTCGGATGCGCACTACGAGCGCCTGGAATTCCTCGGTGACGCGGTCCTGGATCTCGCAATCGCCGACCTGCTGATGCGCCAGTTTCCGACCGCCAAGGAAGGTCCCCTCTCCAAGCTGCGCGCTTCCATCGTCAATGCGCGTACCTTGGCTCTCAAAGCGCAAGCCCTGGACATCGGAGACATGCTGCGCTTCGGTAAGGGGGAGGAAAAGAGTGGGGGACGCCACAAGGTTTCAATCCTGGCCGCCGCGTTCGAAGCGCTCATCGGCGCGATTTACACGGACGGCGGAATCGGACCGGCGCAACGGGTAGTGGAGTTTCTGTTCACCGGCGACATCGGCGGGCCCGCAGCAGAACGCGACTACAAAACCGAACTCCAGGAGCTCGCGTATCGTCGGTTTCGAACCCAACCGATCTATGAGCTGGTGTCGGCCGAAGGCCCCGATCATGCCAAGCGCTTCACCACCCGCATCCGAATCGCCGGACGCGAATTCGGTAACGGCACCGGCGGGAGCAAAAAGCAGAGCGAGCAGGCCGCCGCGCGCGAGGCGCTTGATCAAATAGGGCAGGAGATTCGTGGCCGACGCGCTTGAACATCGCGCGGGATTTGTGGTTCTGGGGGGGCGTTCCAACGTCGGCAAATCCACGCTGCTGAACCGCCTGGTCGGCCAGAAGGTTGCGATCGTCACGCCGCGCCCGCAGACCACGCGCCGGCGCATTATCGGTATCCGCACCGATCCTGACGCGCAGCTGTTGCTCGTTGACACCCCGGGAATTCACGATTCGAGCAAGGAACTCAACCGCAGGATGGTCGAGGTCGCCCGCCGCGCTCTGACCGAGGGGCAGGTGGTGCTGGGCGTTATCGCGGCAGGCGAATCGATCGATCCCGCGGACCGTGCGGTGCTTCAGCAGCTGGCCACGCTGAAGGCTCGGCTGATCATCGTGATCAATAAGCTCGATCTGCTGCCCCGGCCCCACTTGCTGCCGCTTATCGAAGAGCTGCACGGTGATTTTCCCAACGCTGAGATTGTCCCGGTGAGCGCGCTTCGGGGCGATAATGTCGAGGAACTGATTGGGACCGTCAAGCAAATGCTTCCGGTCGGTCCGGCGCTGATGCCCGAGGACCAATATACCGATCAGAGCGAACGAATGATCGCGGAGGAGTTGGTGCGCGAGAAGATCTTTCTCGCGATGCGCCAGGAAATTCCATTTTCCACGGCGGTGCGGGTGGAGAAATTCGACGACCAGCCCGAGCGCAGGTTGAAGAGCATATCGGTGCTGGTTATCGTTGAACGCGATTCGCACAAGGCCATGCTGATTGGCGCCCGCGGTCGCACCCTGAAACAAATCGGAACTGCGGCGCGACTCGAGCTGGAGAATATCTTCGCGACCCGGGTTTTCCTCACGATGGTGGTCAAGGTCGAACCCGGCTGGACTCGGGATCCGCGGCGAGTCGCAGAGTACGGCACATGAGTCGTCCCCGCCCAGCCAGGTCCGCGGACCGGGAACCGCGCGCCGCACGGGCGTTGGCCGCCGGCTTGCCAACCGTGGTGTTGGTGGGACGCGCAAACGCCGGGAAGTCCTCGCTCTTCAACCGCGTCGTCAAGGGTGCACGGGCCATTACCAGCCCGATTCCCGGCACCACCCGCGATCTCAATTTCGCTCGTGCTTCGCATGCGGGCCGCGAATTCGCAGTGATCGATAGCGGTGGTCTCGAACTCGGCGGGCGCCAGCAGATGTCCGAGCGGGTCGTGGCCGAGGCGCTCGCGGCGGTGGGCGCTGCCGACGTCGTGGTCTTCGTATTCGATGGTCGCTTGGGCCTAAGTGAATCCGACAAAGAAGCGTTCACCCTGGTCCGCGAAACCGGGTGTCCGCTCGTCACCATCGTCAACAAGATCGATTCCAGCGGACAGGAGAGCAGGCTCGGCGAATTTTACGCAAGCGGCGCACCACGCCTCATCCCGCTCTCCGCCACACATGGGTTGGGCGTCGAAACGCTCCTCGACGAGATCGTCATGCGGCTCCCGACCGCCGCGACCGCACCGGCGTTGCTGCCCGATTTGAAACTCGCGCTGATCGGACGCCCGAACGTCGGAAAGTCGTCGCTGCTCAACCGGCTCTCCGGTTTCGAGCGCGCCTTGGTTGACTCAGCTCCCGGGACCACGCGCGACCCGGTCGATGTGCGCCTTACCGCGCATGGTCGCGAGGTGCTGTTGATTGATACGGCCGGTATTCGCCGACCCACCCGCGTCGAGGGTGACTTAGAGCGCTACTCGGTGGGGCGTGCGATCGAGACCATTCGCCGCGCCGACGTTGTCCTACTGGTTGTTGATGCGAGCGAAGGAATCACCGATCAGGACGCGCGCCTGGCGCGCCTGGTCGACAGCAGCGATCGCGCGATGGTCATCGTGTGCAACAAGTGGGATGCGGCGGCGAGGCAGGAGCGCACCATTCCGGGGTATGTCCGTGCGGCACACGCGCGGTTTCCCTTTCTGACCTTCGCGACCATGGTGTTTACCTCGGCGGTGACCGGTGACGGAGTGGGCGAAATCGTGCCCGCGGCAACCAAAGCGGGAGATTCGTGGCGCGCGGCGTTTCAAACTGCCTTGCTGAACCGAATTCTGGCCGAGTCGGTCGCCGCGATGGATCCGCCGCTGGTCGCGGGCCGTCGCCTCAACCTGATGTACGTGACGCAGACCGCCAGCGCACCGCCCCGCTTGCGCTTCTTCTCCAACCTGGCGCGCGATATTCCTGCGCATTACGTGCGCTTCCTGGAGACGCGCTATCGCAACGCCCTTAAGCTCGTCGGTACGCCTTTGCGCCTGGAGTTCCACAAGACCGGGCGAACTTTCGTGGGGCCGCGCGGCGCGACCAGCCGCACGCCGCAAGCGCGCGCGCGGCGACGATGATTGTGGAAACTCTCCGGGCGTCGGATTTCGTACGCACGAAACCCTCCGCTATATTAAATCCTCAAGGGAAATGATCCTGATTCTTGATTTCGGCAGCCAGTACACGCAGCTCATCGCGCGGCGTGTACGCGAGGCCCACGTGTATTGCGAAATTCACCCGTTCAATTTCGCAGTCGAGAGGATCCGCGCGCTTAAGCCGCTCGGAATCATCCTTTCCGGGGGCCCGTCCAGCACCTATGACGAGGACGCGCCGGACATTTCCGACGAGGTGCTGCGGCTCGGGTGCCCGGTGCTCGGCATCTGCTATGGCCTTTACATCATCGCGCAGCACCTCGGCGCCAAGAGCGTCAGCTCGCGAGCGCGCGAGTATGGTCCTGCGACGCTGACAATCGATGAGCCCGACCTGCTGTTCGAGGGTCTGGCCGGGAAAGAGCATCGGGTTTGGATGAGTCACGGCGATCGCGTCGAGGCGCTGCCAGATTCGTTGCAGCCCATCGCTCACAGCGGCCATTCGCCGTTTGCCGCATTCCGCACCCGTGACGGCCGCATGCGGGCGATTCAGTTTCATCCCGAAGTTGTTCACACGCCATGCGGAGCGCAGGTGTTGCGCAATTTCGTGTTCAAGATTTGCGGCGAAGCAGGCGACTGGACGATGGCGAATTTCGTCCAAACCAAGGCCGCCCAGATCCGCGCGCAGGTCGGTGCCACCGATCGAGTGCTGATGGCGCTCTCCGGCGGGGTCGATTCCGCAGTGGCGGCGGCTCTCATATATCGCGCCGTCGGCGCCCGCCTCAAATGTGTTTTTGTTGATACCGGGTTGTCGCGCGCCGGCGAGCGCGAGCGCATGGAACGGATCTTTGCGCGTCAGCGCGGAGTGGACCTCAAGGTTATTGACGCTTCCGCTCTCTTTCTGGAGCGACTCGCCGGGGTGCTCGACCCCGAGACCAAGCGCAAGATTATCGGCGCCGCCTTTATCGATGTTTTCGAGTCCGAAGAAGTAGTCGGCGGTGCGCGATTCCTGGGGCAGGGCACGCTCTATCCCGACGTCATCGAATCGGTCTCGTTTAAGGGGCCGTCCGCGGTCATTAAGAGCCATCACAATGTTGGCGGTTTGCCGGAGCGGATGAAGCTGGAACTCATCGAGCCGCTGCGCCTGCTCTTCAAGGACGAAGTTCGTGCGCTCGGACGCGAGCTGGGGTTGCCGTCCGAAGTCGTCGACCGCGAACCGTTCCCCGGCCCCGGTCTCGCTGTGCGCATCGTCGGCGAGGTGACTCGGGAGCGGCTCGATCTCTTGCGCCGCGCCGATGCGATCGTCATGGAAGAAATCTCGCGCGATGGCTTCGGTCCCAAGCTGTGGCAGGCATTCGCGGTACTGCTGCCCCTCAAGAGCGTGGGTGTGATGGGAGATGGGCGCAGCTACGAAAGCACCATCGCAATCCGCGCGGTCGAATCCCAGGATGGCATGACGGCCGATTGGGCGCGGCTCCCTCCCGCCTTGCTGGCCCGCCTTTCCTCGCGGATTACCAACGAAACCAAGGGTGTCAATCGGGTCGTGTACGACATCACGTCCAAGCCACCTGCCACGATAGAATGGGAGTAGCTAGTGACGGTTCGCACGCGCTTCGCTCCGAGTCCCACCGGCTCGCTGCACATCGGTAACGTTCGCTCCGGCTTGTTCGCCTACCTGTTCGCCAGGCACGACGGCGGCAACTTCATCCTCCGGATCGATGACACTGATCGCGAACGCTCGACCGAGGACTCCTTGAATGAAATCCTGACCGACCTGAAGTGGCTCGCGATGGAATGGGACGAGGGGCCGCCCGACCCCGGATATTTCCAGACCAACCGGATCGCACGCCATCTCGAATGCGCGTTGCAGCTGCTGCGCGAGCGAAAAGCGTATCCTTGCTACTGCAGCGCCGAAGAGCTGGACGCCAAGCGTAAGGCTGCGGAAAAAGAGAAGCGCCGGCCGATTTACGACCGGAAGTGCCGCGGGCGCGATTTTCCCGCGGATCTGTCGCTGCCGGACCGTTCGGCGGGGCGCAACTACACGATCAGATTCGCGATGCCCGAAGCCGGCCAGACCGTGGTGGACGACCTCGTCAAAGGGAGGCTGGTTTTCGAGAACACCGACCTCGATGACTTGATTATCGTTCGCTCCGACGGCAGCCCGGTTTACAACTTCGCATCGATCGTCGACGACATCGACTTTCGCATCACCCACGTCGTGCGGGGCGATGATCACGTCCCCAATACCCCGCGCCAGATGCAAATGGCGTACGCGCTCGGGTTCACGCCCCCGGCATTCGCCCACATGCCGCAGGTTCTCGGCGCGGACGGCGCTCCGCTCTCGAAACGTCACGGCGCCACCTCCGTGCGCGCCTATCGGGAAGGCGGTTTTTTCCCCGAGGCGGTGCTCAATTACCTGGCGCGTCTGGGATGGTCGCACGGTGATCAGGAGATTTTCTCCAAGTCCGAATTGGTCGAGTTCTTCGATTTCGCCGGCTGCGGCAAATCGCCCGGCGTCTTCAATCCCGACAAGCTCCTGTGGCTCAACTTTCACTATCTGAAAGAAAGGCCTCTGGCCCAGCTCGCCGCCGAGGTCAGACCATTCATCGCACAGCGCGGACTTACGGTCCCCGGCGATGACGATTGGCTGCAGAAGATGGTCGCGACGCTGCGCGAGCGCGCAAAGACCCTGGTAGAGCTAGTCGACTTCGCGGGCTTCTATCTGAAAGAGCAAATCGACATCGACCCCAAGGCAGCCGCGAAATTCCTGAGGCCGGACATTAAAGAGCCGTTGAGCCAGCTGACGGATCAGATCGACGCAATCACCGGCACCTTTTCGGAGCAGACGGTAGCATCCAGCTTCGAGCACGTCCTGACCCGCTACAACATGAAACTGGGCCAGCTCGCCCAACCCGTCCGCGTAGCCCTGACTGGTGGAACAGTAAGCCCGGGCATCTACGAGGTGATCGCGGTTCTCGGCAAGCCGCGCACCGTAAGCCGGCTGCGCGCGGCCCTGACTCATATTTCGTAAAATTCCTTGCCGCACTACTGCTGCGATGTTGGGCGGCGTAGCAGTGGCGTCACACGGTCGGCGCGATCTTCAAGGCGCATTTGGCCCGAATTGTGAGATATTCGTCGTCGGGCACACTGCCGCTCGGAAATCGAACCGATTGCGCTTAGGGGCCATGACGTGTCCGTCGAATTTCAATCGTACCGGCGTGATTTGCTACGCATCACGCGTCAGGAGTGCGACTTCGGACGTTGGGAAATGGCCAGCCGCGGGCCCCATTCTCAACTCCGCGACTACGTGATCGGATACGTTGGTCTGCGGAGTACCATGCGCCTCACCCGCGAGCGGCATCTACCGTCGGGTGAGGCCGCATTGGTGGTCAACCTCGGAACTCCGCATGACGTAATCGGATCCGGGGCTCAGAGCGGCACGCTGAAATTTCGCAGCGTCGCAGCTATGGGGGTTCACGATCAGCCGTTTGTTACAAGGAGCGCCGGGGCCAAGCACCTTTTGGTTGTGAGACTTACGCCCCCGGGCGCACGCCTGCTCTTTGATGTCGCAATGGACCAGCTTTTTAATCGATCTGTTCGACCTCATGGACTCGGTGTTAGCTGAGCGCCTTGCGGCAGTTCGTATCTCTGCACCGGGCGTCCTGTGGGCCTGGTGGGAGCTGCGCAGGTCGGGAGGGTTAACCTCGATCGATTCGCTCGCCGATCATCTGGATTGGAGCCACAAGCGGCTCCTCGCCGGATTCCGAGAGCACATTGGTGTACTACCCAAAGCGACGGCTAAGACTGTTCGTTTCAATAGAGTCCTGCGACTGTCGCGTACTGACTATCGAATCAACTGGGCGAGTGTCGCGCAGGACTGCGGGTACTACGACCAGGCGCACATGATCCGGGAGTTTAAATCTTTCACCGGCTGTACAATGAAGGAACTGAAGAGTCTCGTTGCGGGGTTCACCTTGCTCGATCACCTGCCGCCCTTGGGCTGAGGAAATTTTTTACAATAAGGCGATTTGCCTCGGAGGTAAGTTCCTCCTGATGAGAATAACTCGCGGGAGGGATGTCGCGGCCCGCAGCCGGCGAGTACACGCCGGAATCGGACGCAGGGAGCTGTTGCGGGCATCGTTTCTCGGCGGATCCGCGCTCGTTGCTGGCATCGTGGGTGTGGTACCTGCAATTGCCGGGGAGGTGAGGGGAGGCGCGGTGCTCGCGCCCAGAGACGAACGAGTGAAGTTGTCCGGCAAGGTGGTTGAACGGGTCGCACGAGCCTTCTTCGACTACCAGATGCCAGATTCCGACTGCGACGCAATCGCGCGCAGCGCGGAGGCGACGATAAGAACTTGGCAATCAATTGCTTTGCGTGACATTGCTCCGATCGATCCTCCGTTTGATTTCAGCCTGATCTGCGCCGAGGCAGAACGTCTTATCTGGAAGCGAGGATGAGGACGTTGGGACTGCCAGAGGTATTGACCTTCGAGGTTGCGACGCTTTCTTCAAAGCTGCGAGCGCGCGAGATTTCATCGGTCGAAGCAACCGAAGCGTACCTCGATTGGATCTCAGAACGCGATGGCCAGCTGGGGTCCTATATCACCGTCACGCAAGAGCGAGCGCGGGCTGACGCGGCTCGTGCGGACCGCGAGATCGGTGCCGGCAACTGGCGTGGACCGTTTCATGGTGTTCCGCTTGGACTCAAGGACAATCTCTACACCAAGGGTGTTCTTACGACCGGTGCTTCGAAGGTCCTTGCGGATTTTCGACCTGATTTCGACGCCACCGCCTTGGCGAAGCTTGCCTCACAAGGGGCGGTTCTGCTCGGCAAGTTGAATCTCAATGAATTTGCCTATGGGGGACTGCTCAAGATGTGCCGTAATCCGTATGATCCCGAGCGGTTTCCGGGCGGTTCGAGTGCGGGGCCCGCGGCGGCGGTGGTTGCTGGGATGTGTGCCGCCGCCGTCGGCACTGACACCTCGGGCTCAATCAGGATACCGGCGGCGCAATGCGGATGCGTCGGGCTCAAGCCAACCTATGGCCGGGTGAGCCGCTTCGGCGTGATTCCCCTCGCGTACACGATGGATCACGTTGGCCCGATGACTCGCAGCGTGCGCGATGCCGCCTTCATGATGAATGTCATCGCAGGTTTCGATCAGAATGACTCTACTTCTAGTCGAGAGCTGGTGCCTGACTTCACGGCGACGCTTGCAAGCGGGGTGAGAGGAATTCGCGTCGGGATAATTCGTCAACTTACCGACGGGCTATCAGAAGAGGTATCCCGCGCATTTGCTGCCGCCCTAAGACTACTCGCGAGTTCGGGTGCTTACGTGGATCAAGTTTCGATACCGACTCTGGAGTTCGGAGCACTTATCAATTCGACGGTCACGTGGGTCGAAGCGCTCGACTATCACGAGCGCTGGCTGCGCGAGCGGCGCAACGACTACGGCAAGGAGATTCGTCTGAATCTTGAAACGGGTATGATGATACCCGCGCTGGACTATTTCAGGGCCCAGCGCGGGCGAGCGCGCATTCTGGCCGAGGCGCTGAGCACGCTTCAGAATCATGACGTCTTGGTTAGTCCCGGCGTTGCGACGACGGCGCTGAAGTTTCGCGATTATCTTAAGATGGACAACGAGACGAGTGCAGAGCTTGGGTATCGAAACCAACTTCGGTTCACCCAACCCTTTGATGCGACCGGGCAGCCGGTTATTACGATTCCGACCGGGATTGCGAGCGACGGACTGCCAACCTCGATGCAAATTGTGGGACGCCCTTTCGACGAACCAATGGTGTTGCGCGTAGCTGCCTGCTACGCGGCGATGCGCGGGCCGCTGAGCCCCCCACCCATCTAAGCCATCTGCGTTCCGCGCACCGACAATTAGCGCAGGAGCGAGAGGTTGCTCACGACTACGCCGCTCGCCTCTTTGAGCGGCGGGTTTTTTAACGGCCAATGCGAAAATCGGCTGCGCCGTTTGAGGTCCAAGACCCGCAGCTTACAGCGTTCCGCAGGTGTTTCGGTTCGAACACAGGCGCGCTCGACCGGCGCGAATTCGCGGAGTACCTTCGAATTATGAGTATTCTCGTCCCATACGTTGTTGAGCAGACCGGCCGCGGCGAACGTTCCTACGATATCTACTCGCGCCTCCTCAAAGACCGCATAGTCTTCCTCGGCGGGCCGGTCAACGACGACCTCTCCAATCTGGTAACCGCGCAGCTCTTGTTCCTGGAGTCCGAAGACCCCGAGCGCGAAATAAACATGTACATCAATTCGCCTGGCGGCTCGGTCACCGCCGGCCTCGCGATCTACGACACGATGCAATTTGTAAAACCGCCGGTTTCCACGCTGTGCGTCGGACAGGCGGCCAGCATGGGTGCGGTCCTTCTGGCGGCTGGCGCCAAGGGGCGCCGCTACGGATTGCCGCACAGCAGAATCATGATTCATCAGGGCTCCGGCGGTTTCGAAGGACCGCCGACCGATATGGAAATCTACGCCAAGGAAGCGCTCCGCCTGCGCGAAGTCCTCAACGAGATTCTGGCCAAGCACAGCGGCCAACAGGTAAAGCAGATCGCCAAAGACACCGAGCGCGACTACTTCATGTCCGCACCGGAAGCGGTAGAGTACGGTCTCATTGATGAAGTCCTCGCGGGTCGCACCGTCAAGGTTCCGCTTCCGGGAACATCCCAGGAAAAGTAGCGCTGCTGTTTCCTCACGCTGAACCCGCCTGCCGCGGGGAGGTGGCCACGAGTTTGGCGTCTGAGGTCGCTGCAGCCTCCGCCCTATCTCTCGCTTCCGGGCTTTTGAAGGCCGAAAGGGCACCGTCGCGTGACGGTAGGCCCACAACCTCTTCTATAACAGCGTTCCCTCATCACCCAACATCGCGCGCCGAATCAGTGGCACCGGTACCGCCCCCTGGCGCAGATATTCATTGTGAAAACGCCCAAGGTCGAATGAGGGTCCTTCTTTCTCCTTCAGATCCTCGCGGAGTTTCAGAATCATCAACTTTCCCAGCTGATAGCGCAGATACCCGGGGTCGTCCGTCCCGCGCAGCGCCTCCACCCGCGCATTGTGCGGAGTCTGATAAGAATTCTTTTCAAAAAAGTTCGCCGCTTCATCGACGGTCATCCCGCGTGTATGCATCCGGATACCCACCAGGTACCGACATGCGCGCATCAGCGCCATCTGCAACTGCGCAAGCCGGTAGCGCGCGTCGCCGCGGTGCAGTCCCTCGTCGAGCATCATCTGCTCGCAGTACAATGCCCATCCTTCGCCGTTAGCCCCCGAGTGATAAATGGTGCGGACCGGGTCCGAGTTAAGGCGATTGTTCAGGAACTGAACATAATGGCCCGGGTAGACCTCATGCACGGAAGTGTCGGAAATGGTCGGCGGCGCATAGAAAGCGAGCAGCTGCTCGGTTTTCTGTGCTGGCCAGGAAGGGTCGGGTAGGGTCACATAAAAGTACGCCTCGGTCGATTTCTCGAGCGGCCCGGGGGAGTCCATCGAAGCGAAGGTTGTTGCCCGCATGAAAGGCGGCGTCTCGGCAACGATTGGCGGCACTTCCGATGGGATCGTCGCGATGTGGTGCTCGACCACGTACGAGCGGAGCGCGGCGAGCCCGCCGCTCACCTGAGCGATCACCTGGTCGGCGGGCGGGTGCTGCTTGGCGAGCCCGGCGGCCGCCTCCGCGGGCGATGCTTTCGGATCAAGTTCCCCGGCGGTCTGGCGAAATTGCTCCTGCAGGCGCGCGAGTTCCGCGACGCCGACCGCCTCGAGGCGGTCGAGCGGTATTTCGACCATGTCGGAATCGGCCAGCATTCGCCGGTACGCTTGCGCACCGATCGCGTAGTCGCCCGCCGCCTGCGGTCGAAGATCGTTCTGCAGCCACTCGCTGTATTTGGTGAGCGCCTCGACGATTTGTCGATTCGCCACCTCAAACGCGCTCTTGTTGCGGCCGTCCGGGACCTCGCGGAAGGCCTCCGGCAACTCCTTCTCAAAAAACGCTACGGTCGCCGGCATCTGGTCGAGATTGATATCGATGGTGACCGGTGCGACGCGTTCGGGACGCAGGTTCGTGCGCGCATAGTCGAAGTTTTTTAGCGCCGCGCGCTCGCGTTCGGTGACCGATACCATCCTGTTTTCCAACGGCGCGAAGTTCCGCTTGATCAGCGAATAAACCGCCGAGGTTGGCAGATACATCCCGGGGTCGCGTTGGTAGGTGCGAAGTTCTTGCGTCGACAGAAGCTCGCCGTCGCATCGCGCGATGAGCCAGTCGCGATCGGCTCGGTTTGCTGGTGATAGCGCCGGGGAGTTGAACCTACTCAGCTTCGCCTTCCAGTCCGTCGCATGCAGTATCTCCTCGGCGATGCCGCGCGCGGACACATCGTCGACGCGGTTGTCGAAACGATGGTCGCCGAGTTGGGTTGCCCGCTCCGGGAACATCCGCAGCTCGGATTCGATGAAATGATCGACCGCGGCGCGGAACGCAGCATCTCCCGAGGCTGGCGTCTCGGCGCAAATGCCGCCGTTGAATGCGATGGACAGGAGCAAACCAAGGCATACCGCCAGGAGGCGCGTACCAGTTGGGCGACCGTTTCTGCGGTACATCGGGACCATTCTCACACCCTGTTGCGCGCGGGTGCCCAATACATAAAGTATTCGGCTCCCCGAGACGAGAGCGCACCTCGACTTGACTCCAGACTCTGAATAAATCAGCATCCGGCGCGACTGTTTTCACGACGTCCAAAAGGAGATTGCTAATGGGTTTCAGAAAACCGATCATCGGGTCGATGGCCGCCGCGCTGGTGGTCGCGGCCTTCGGGCTCGTCACGCCCGCGATTGCACAATCGGCTCCACCGTCGCAGAAGCAGCTTGATTTTGCGGCCCTCAAGGCGAATCGCAAGGCGCTGATCGGCCAGGCGATGGCGCTCTCCGAGCAGGAAGCGCACGGCTTTTGGCCGCTGTACGAGCAGTACGAGGGCAAGATGGACGCGCTCGAAATGCGTCACGCCGATGAGGTGCGCGCTTTCGCGAAGGCATACCAGAACCTGACCGATGCGGACGCCAAGGCAAAGCTCGATGAAGTTATTGCGATCGCGCAGGGCCGGCTCGACACTCAGAAGGAATTTATTCCGAAATTCCGCGGCGTGATCTCGCAGATCAAGACCACCCGGTTTTTTCAAATCGACAACAAGCTGCACGCGATGGTGCAATGCGATATCGCGCAGATGGTGCCGCTGGCCGGTGATGCCGGAAAGATGGGCGGGAGCCAGTAAACCTGCCAGTTTTATTACGAAGACGGCCGGGAGCTCCGCCAGCGGGCTTTCGGCCGTTTTTTCAGTGACCGGCCCGCACCTAGGAATTCCTCAGCTCGGGGGGAATCCACGCGCCGGCGTTGAAGCCGCCATCGATCGGTACTGCGACTCCGGTGATGAACCCGGCCTGCTCCGAGGCCAGGAAAGCGGCCAGAGCGGCCACTTCCTCTGGCTTCCCGTTGCGGCCAAGTGGATGCATCATGCCGCTGCGCGACCACATCGCGGGTGAGGCGCCCGCAGGAATCTGATTGCAGTTCTCCGCGATCGGCGTCTCGATCACACCCGGACAGATCGAAACACAGCGAATCTTGTCGCGCGCAAAGTCCAGGGCGATCCCCTTCGACATGATCACCACGCCACCCTTCGCAGCCTGGTAAGCGCCCAGCCGCGGCACGCCCTCGATTCCCGCGCCGCTGGCGGTGTTGATGATTACTCCGCCACCGCCTTTAATCATATGGGGAATCGCGTACTTGCAGCCGAAGAAGACACCCTTGAGGCACACGTCCACCACCCAATCCCACTCCTCCTCAGTGGTATCCACCACGTTCTTGGAAATATAAACGCCAGCGTTGTTGAACAGGATGTCGAGGCGGCCGAACGCGCGTACGGTCTCGTCGACCATCCGCTCCACCTCGACACCGCTACGAACATCGACCGCCAGCGATTTCGCAGTGCCGCCTGCGTTGCCGATTTCGGCAGCGGTGTTGGCGGCGGACTCAGGACGCAAATCAGCCGCAATCACTTTGGCGCCCTCCTGGGCAAAGCGAATCGCACTTGCCCTCCCAATCCCCGAACCAGCACCCGTAATAAGAGCGACTTTGTCTTTGAGCAACATGGCATAACCCTCAGCGTAGTGACCGAGAGGTGTCACAACTGAAGCCGTTTTGAAAGCGTATCCTGGCCGGTCCAGAAAGGAGAGCTAAAGGTCTGCCCGCAGCGAACGAAGGAGACGTGACTGCAGACATCCCGTTCGCTGGCCGGGTCTGTTAACCGAGCGTCTCGCCCGGGCACCGAAATCCGCAGGTCGAGGCTGGAGAGCCTAACCAGCGCGACACTCCGCCGCCGCACGAGCGTGGTGTTATCGCGATGGGAGTTCGGAAGACGGTGCGGACCGGTTCACTCGCACTCACCATTATGCGGCTGCCAGGTATTCCACCAAGCGGTCGAGCGAACTACTCCAGCCACCCCGATGAGCGTCGCGCGCTGTCACCGTCTCGAACACCGAGTGCAGGGTGAGCCGGGTCTGTGCACCGCGTTCCTCAAATGTGACGGTCAGCACCGTTTCAGGCGTCGTAGGAGTCCCCCGCGCATCCGCCCAACTTCCCACCATCACCAACCGCTCGGGCGGCAGAATCTCGCGATAGACCCCCTGTGACCAATGATCGGTGCCCTCGGGCGAACGCATGTGAATTCGATAAGCGCCACCCACCCGAAATTCCATTTTCTCGATGTCACTCGTGAACCCGCGCGGTCCCCACCAGTGAATCAGGTGCTCGGGCTCGGACCAGGCTTTGAACACCACACCGCGCGGCGCGTCGAACAGACGGTCTAGAAGAAGCGTGCGCTGTTCCAGTTCTGCTGCAGATCCATTCCCTGGCGTCATATCCGTTTCGGCTCAAAGCGTCGCCACATAGGCGTCGAGCCGCTCCAGAGTGCTGAGATAGCCTTCGCGATGCAAATCGCGTAAACGGACCGATTCAAACCCCGTCTGATGGAGGGTTAGCTTGGTCTTGCCCTCGTACTCCTGGAAGGTCAGCGTTAACAGCGTGTACTGACTGGTCGGGTTTCCCTCCGCGTCGGTCCATCCGGTCGTGAACACCAGCCGCTGGGGCGGGACAATTTCGCGGTAGATGCCCTGCGACCATCGCTCGGTACCATTAAACTCCGTCATTTTGAAACGATACGCGCCACCAGGCCTCGCATCCATCTTGATGATCGTGAAGGTGAGACCCCTTGGACCTCCCCAGCGCGCCAGATGTTCCGGCTCAATCCACATTCTGAAGACCAACTCACGCGGCGCATCGAAGATTCGCGTGATGACCAGATCGAGTTCCCCTAGATCAGCTGCGGCATCTGGGCCGGGAGTCATCCCACTCTTGCTCCGCTTTCCCGCTACGCGTTCGGCAGGTATTCGGCGAACCGACTCATCGCCTCGTTCCACCCACTCTGATGCGCCTCACAGTTTGCGACGCTGTCGAACACTGCCTGATGTAGCGTCATCGTCGTCTTACCCGCCTGCTCCTCCAGCGTCACCGTCAAAATCGTTTCGGCGCTGATCAGATTGCCATTCGCCTCACGGATGGTGCAGCTCCACACCAGCCGTTCGGGAGGTACGATCTCCCTGCACACGCCTTGCCACACGACTTCGCGACCGTCAGAGGCTCGCATCCGGAAGTGATACGCACCTCCTGCGTGCGCATCCATTTCGCACGCCGGCGTGCTGAATCCGCGAGGGCCCCACCAATGGACCAGGTGTCGCGGCTCCGTCCACGCTTGGAACACGAGCGTTCGGGGAGCATCGAAGACCCGTGTGATCAAGAGTTCAGGACCCTTCGCAGCGGCTGCGCTTGTTTGCTGAATCGTATCCTCACTCTGCTTGTTCACAGTTCACCATCCATGGAATGCCGAATTGATCGGTTACCGTACCGAAACGCACCGCCCAGAACGTTTGCTGCAGCGGCATTTTCACGCTGCCGTTCTCCGCCAGTGTTTTGAAGATACGCTCCGCGTCGGCAGGTGTCGCTACACTAAGCGATACCGAAAATCCCTTGGGCTCCTCGTACATCTCGGGCGGGGCATCAGAGCCCATCACGACCAGGTCGCCCAACGTCAGCCGTGCATGCATGATCTTGTCGCGCCACCCCGACGGCGTCTGCGCCGCCGCCGGCGAGTCGCCGTGGCTCATCATCATCTCGATCTTTCCACCCAGGCATCGTTCGTAGAACTTGAAGGCGGCCGCGCAATTACCGTTGAAAGTGAGATATGGATTCAAACGCATGAATAACTCCTTGCCGGCCCTACACAGCCGGTTTCTTCATTTGGCGGCCAAGTGGGCTTGAGCCAGAGCTGCGCAAGCCTCAAGTCGAACCGGCCGCTTCCATCTTGTCCAGCCAACCAACCTCGCTGTCCGAGTCCCATTTTTGCCAACGGCGGACCAGGCTGAAAACCGTTTAGGTTGTTGACTTGCGCAAGCACCCACCGTTCTGACCCAAGCCACTCCGTACCAACCGATGCCCACCGGACTCAAAGTCGATTAGGACATTCAATACCCACGACCGCAGTGCGAACCGCCCTACCAGCATTCGCCTCGTGACTCCGGGACCTTCACCCTCCCAAGACCATTGTCAGCCGCTCCAGGCTTTGATTCCAACCATCGTTCATTCCGTTTAGCATCGCTCGAGCTTCTGGCAGCAAGGCAACCGCGCTGGTTTCCAGCGTCATCGTGGTCTTGCCTTCCTGCTCCGTGAAACTCACGGTCGTCAATCCCTCGAGCAGCGGCTCGCCCTGGGATCCGATAGCCCGGTTCGTGAACACCAGGCGCTCCGGCTCGTTGATCTCTCGAAAAACACCCTTCATCTCGTGGCTCACTCCGTCTGGCGCGCGCATGATGATCCGGATAGCACCGCCCGGGCGCGCATCCACCTCGCACAGCGGGTTGGTGAACCCCCTTGGTCCCCACCATCGCGCCAACTGCTCCGGATCGGTCCAAGCCTTGAACACGACCCGCCGCGGCGCGTCGAACACTCTAGTGATTTTGAGTTTCCGCTCCACCAATCGATTCGCAGCATGGTCTGGCACGGGTGACACTCCCTTCCCCAGCTTGCCAAGATAGTCTTGTAAACGATCGAAGCTCTGCTCCCAAAAGTCAGTGTCCGCGCCATCGCCGAAACCGGCGAACCCTACTCGTTTCCTACGCGAGTTGCGCAGCGCGCCGTCCGCGGCGATGCGCGGACGGCGCGGTCTTATGCCTCTGCCCAGAGATGCGCCCTCGCTTCATGCCTTGGCGGGACTTTCACCGTATTCGTCATGACGCCGGACCCAGTCGGTCAAATTGAAGTTTGGTCCGGTCTCGTTGCGGCCCTTGGGCGTTACGTCGAGAAACATGTAGGCGCCCAGTCCGCGCTCGTCGCCGCGGCCATATGAGGAGTAAGTATGATAGACCGTGCCGTCGCTATCCTTGAAGAACACGCTGCTGCCGTGCAGGTCTTCCATCGTGGATTCGGTCACCTCGAAGTTGTAGTAGACCTTGCCTTTGGCCAGATCCTCTTTGCTGAACGAGACGTGGTAGTCGTAGTTGAAATCGCTGCCAAAGGAAGAAACCCAGTTGAAGCGCCATCCCATCCGTTGCTTGTAAGCTTGTATTTCCGACAGCGGTGCGCGCGAGATCGCAAGGAAAGTCACGTCGTGATGTGCCAGATGGAGGTTGGGGCCGTCGACATGATCGGCAAAAAACGAGCAGCCTACGCATCCGGCCTTGCTCCCGGGCCCGAGCATAAAGTGATACACGACCAGTTGGCTGCGGCCCTCAAATAGCTCTGACAGGGTCTGCTTTCCGCGGGGAGTATCGAAGACGTATTCTTTGTCGACCTTGACCCAGGGCAGCTCGCGCCGTCGCGCATTGAGCTCATCGATCATCTTGGTGAGCTCCTTCTCCTTGCCGAGGAGCTGTTTACGGGCGTCGATCCATTTTTCGCGAGATACGACTTGGTTCATTGGCTTCTCCTTGCGGGCCGTGTAAAACGATCCGGTTAAATAACTAAATGGTTAAATACAGTCCGAGCCGACATCTGTCAAGCAGGGGCACTCTAACCCGGCGGGACTGAGACGGATGTATTGCAATCGCGGGTGCCCGACTCGAGGTCGAACACCCCAAGCGCCGCATGGCGCTGGAGGCACGACTCCAGGTGCGGCGCGATTAGCGTGACTTTCGCCGCGGTTTCTTCGATGCGGCCTTGATTGGAAGTTCTCTCGCGTAGGCCAATGACTTAGCGATCCAGCCTTTAAGCTCGCCACGATCGCCAACTACCGAATCCGGCAGCACGATGTATTCACGCATCGGACGTCCAGGCATAGGTTGGAACGCGCGCCCGCCGCTCTCGATCATCTTTTGTTGCAGGTCTTTCGGCAGGCGCAGAAACATGTTCTCTCCGAAGATGCCGAAAAACATGTTGCCGTTGATGAATGCCGTCGGATACCCGAATACCTTGCGCCGTGCGGCCGGCGGTCCCGGCGCGGTTGCACCGAAGGTCTCGACTAGTCTTGCGGGCGCTTTGAGGAATTCCATATTGAATATCCTGTATAGCGAGCGGATCTTGTTTGCGCCAATGAATATGCGCTTGCCAATACGTTGACACCTAGAAAGTTGCCTGCCCGAGATAGGGACCCCAACCATACATCGGGCCAAACGAATCGTATGCGGGCGGTAAGGGCCGAGCAGACCCGGCTCCTCCAACCAATGCCGAAGCGCCGACTGAAGAATAGAGACTTCAGAGAGATAGGTTCTTTTGGCTCTCTTCTACGGCGTTGAGTTTTCGCCTGTCGTAGTGCTAATTGGCCTTCAACCGGGGAGGACTTCGTATGTCTAAGCGGATCGGAAAAGCAATCGCTCTTGCCAGCGTCGCGCTACTCGTGGTTGTAGCATGGCGGGCGCAAGCGCCCGCGGTGGCTGATTTTGACCAGGAGATACGGATGCTCCACGACCGTCTTGCCGCCGCAATCCGGGCAAAAGACATCGACAAGATCATGGCATGCTACATGAACAGCCCAAAGCTGGTCGTGTTCGATCTAATCCCGCCGCGTCAATACACGGGCTGGGATGCGTACAAAGCGAACTGGGAGGGGTTTCTCGCGCAATGCAACGATTCCCCTAGTTGGGAAGTCAGCGACCTCCATGTTCAGGGAGGCCAGGGTTTTGCCTTCAGCCACAGCATCCAGCATGTCACCTGCACGACGAAGAATGGCAAGATGGACGTCATCCTTCGAGTCACCGATGGCTACGCGAACTTCAAGGGCAAGTGGCTAATCGCGCACGAGCATATTTCCGTGCCGGTCGATCTGGCTACCGGAAAAGCTGACCTGCAGTCGAAACCGTAGCAGGGATGGTTCGCTCGGTAAGTCTCGGAAGCAGAGCTCACCTCGCGATGACCCGGAAGTAGGTGGATGGCGCTGCCGCGGCGCCTAGCGCGTCCCTAAAAAGGCCGGTCCCCGTTGATCGTTATCCGCTCCATCCTCCGGTTCGCGGTCTTGTTGTCCGCGCACACCCGATGCTGCGTGCAGCGGTTGTCCCACATCGCGATCGAGTTCGGCTGCCATCGGAAACGGCAGGTGAAATCCGGCGTCTCAATATGTCGATACAGAAATGACAACAACGCGGCGCCCTCAGCCGTCTTCATTCCCTTGATCGATGCGGTGAAAACCGGATTGACGAACAGTCCCTTGCGCCCCGTCTCCGGATGAGTACGTACTACCGGGTGCTCCGTGGAAATCACTTTCATCGCCTGAGTGCCGCCGATGTGCTCGGTCTTGTAGTCAGGCCGTGAGAAACTCCGCGCTGTATCGTGAATCGCGACCAGGTCAGAGAGCAGATGCTGCATCTTGTCGGACAGGGCCTCGTAAGCGGCGTACATGCTCGCCCACATCGTGTCGCCGCCATACTCCGGTGCCGTGATACACCTGAGAACCGAGCCAAGCGGAGGGTTGTCCACGAAGGTAACATCGCTGTGCCATGCTTCTGCCACAAAGGGATGCTGCGCATCGCTCTCCAGCACCACAAACTCCGGATGACCCTGGTCTTTGAGCGGCTGCAGGAAAGGATGAATCTGCAGCGTGCCGAACCGACGCCCGAAATTCTTGTGTTCGTCGCGCGTGATCTCCTGGTCGCGAAAGAACAGCACCTGATGCTCGAGGAACGCCGCCCGCAACTCGTCGAAAGTCGCGTCGTCGAGGCGTCCTAGATGAACGCCCTCGACTTCCGCGCCCAGCGCCCCGGCAACCCTCTTAACTGCGATCTCCTGCGCAGTGCTCATGACTCTGTAACCTCGACCTGGAACTAACCGGTTCTAGTTCTTCCGCACGTTGCGGAAGGGTCCCGTGTCGAACCGCGGCTCTTTCGGCAACCCAAGCACGCGCTCGGCGACAATGTTGCGCTGGATCTCATCGGTGCCGCCGGCAATCGACACCGCAGGCACCGAGACCAGTATCTCGGCGATGATTCCGTCGCGCGCACTACCTTTACCGGTTAGCATGGCTTCGGTCCCGGTAATCAGCGTATGCACGCGGGAGCAGCCTCGCGCGACGTGGCTCGCGGCGAGCTTTCCCAGCGAGCCCTCCGGACCCTGCGGCCGTCCCTGCTGTTGAGCGGCGCGTGCCCGGCGGGCGGTCCATTCGGCCGACTTCGCCAGGATCAGCAGCTTCGCAATCTCCTGGCGTGTATACGGGTCCTGGTTCGCGCCGGTCTCCTTCGCGCGCTCGAGGATTAGGTCGACGCGACCCGCGCGCTGCGGATACCAGGTGTAGGGCTGATTCGCTTTTTCGGTTTCGACCCGTTCTTCGGCGTGGATCTTTCCCACCCGCGTCCCGCGCTTGGAGGGTGACGCGAGCCCATCTGCTCCGCGGCGCTCGTGAGCAAGCGTCGTCATCGCCACTTTCCATCCCTCGCCGACCCGTCCCACCAGATTCTCTTGCGGGACCTTGGCATCGGTGAAGAACACCTGGTTGAAGGACGCGTGGCCGTTCATCTGCTTCAGGGGCTGCACATCGACGCCGGGCTGCTTGACGTCGATCACAAAATACGAGAGCCCCTCGTGTTTGGGAGCGTCCCAATCGGTGCGGGCCAGCAGCAGGCCATGGTCGGCATGATGCGCGCTCGTCGTCCACACCTTCTGTCCATTGATGATCCAAAAGTCTCCCTTCAGGTCCGCGCGCGTGGTGGCGCCCGCAAGGTCCGAGCCGCTCCCTGGCTCGCTGAAGAATTGGCACCAGGTGTCCTCGCCGGTGAGGATGCGGCGCAGGAATTTCTTTTTCTGTGGATCCGATCCGTGTTCCAGGAGGGTTGCCGCGGCCAGCAGGCGCACTCCGGATTTGGCCACCCCGACCGCGCCGACGTTCGCCAACTCTTCTTCCACCACCCGGGCCAGCGTGTGCGGCAGGCCGCGCCCATACCACTCCTTTGGCCATTGGGGCATCCCCCATCCTGAGTCTGCCAGCCTGCTGCGCCACTCCACCAACGACATATCCGGATCCCAGTTGGCCGCCAGCCACTCGCGCACTTCGGCACGGACCTCGGCCTCGTTGATTCTACTCATTGCTCAAATCCCCCAGCGCTGCATCAACAGCTCCCGATGGTAGCTCGGATGACCCAGGAAGACCTCCGAGCTCTTTGCCCGTTTGAACCACAGATGAGTGTCGTTGTCCCAGGTGAAACCGATCCCGCCGTGAATCTGAATACACTCTGCCGCCGTATGCAGGTAAGTCTCCGAGGTCGCGGCTTTGGCCAGCGAGGCGAGCGCGGGCCACTCCGGGTCATCGACCGCGGCCGCTTGGGCCGCACAGTAAGCCGCCGACTTGGCAAGCTCCACCTCGAGGAGCAGGTCCGCCAGTTTGTGCTTGATGGCCTGGAAGGAGCCGATTTCTCGCCCAAACTGCACTCGCAGCTTCGAGTACTTCACCGCGGAATCGAGCAGTGCCTGTGCACCGCCCACCATTTCGTTGGCCAAAGCAATCGCCGCCTGGTCGAGGGTCCTGACGAGCGGTGGCGCGCCCGCTTCCAGGCTACCGAGCAATTCTGCACGAGCACCGCGCAAGTCGATCCGCGCCAATTTGCGGGTTGGATCCATCGACTGCAGCGCGCCGCGTTCCACCCCACTGGCTTTTCCGGTGAGCGCGAAGAGCGCTAGACCCGTGTGGCCGGTACTTCCGGGTCGCCGTGCCGCAACGACCACCAGGTCGGCAATGTGCCCGTCCACGACATAGCTCTTGGTTCCATCGAGCCGGTAACCGTCTCCGTCAGGAGTGGCGATCACGGTGATCCTGGCGGGATCCCATTCGCCAGTCGGTTCGGTAACCGCGAGCGTACCAAGCCGCGCGCCGCGGGCGAGGTCGGGCAGCAGCTGCGATTTCTGCGCCTCGGTTGCGGCGTTCAGAATCGCGTTGGCGGCGAGTACTGCCGTGGAAAAGAACGGCGCGCACAGCAACGCGCGTCCGAACTCCTCCATCACGATTCCCAGTTCGACCATACCGAACCCCGCGCCGCCATATCGCTCCGGGATATGGATTCCGGGCAGCGCGAGATCCCCGCTCAAGAGCCGCCATACTTCGGGATCGTATCCCTCGGAGGTGGCCATCAGGCGCCGGACCTCGGTGGTCGGCGACTTGTCTTCAAGAAATCGCCGCACGGCCGAGCGAAATTGCTCCTGCTCGTCGGTGAACGCGAACCGGATTCGGCGCGCGGACTCTGGTTTCGCTTCGGGGGTAGCGCTCATCGCATTCCTCGGGCGCTCTTCGCGCCGATCAGGCCAGCACAAAGCGGAATGAATCGTCTTTTTTCACAATTTTGCCCGCGGTCGGGGTCGCAAAATGGGTTCCGATAACCAGCGTTTTGCCATCCGCATAGCGTTCGCAGAATCCGCGCCGTGTCTTCTTCGCCTGCGCGCCGTCGATATCGAAGACGTCGTCCCATTCCGGGTAACGGCACTGAATGGGATGGTGCATCAAATCTCCAGTAATCACCGCGTGCTGCCCCTGGGAGGAGATCCGTACCGCGAAGTGCCCAGGAGTGTGACCGGGAGTTGACTCGAGCCAGACTTCGTCGGTGATCTTGTACTGGTCGTCGACCAGCTCGCTCATCCCGTCGGCCATCACAGGGCGCACCGAGTCGTCCACCGGGTCCTTCAGGAACGGGTCCTCGGCGCGTGAGAAGAAATCCCACTCCGTGCCGCCGATCAGATACTTGGCGTTGGGGAAGGTCGGGACCCACTTGTCGTTCTTAAGCATCGTGTTCCAGCCCACGTGATCGATATGCAGGTGGGTACACACGACCCGATCGATCTTCTCGCGCGGGCTGCCGATCTTTTCGAGGTCCTGCAAAAACGGCAATTTGAGCTTGTTCCATTCCGGATTGGAACGAACCTTGTCGTTGCCGATACAGGAATCGACCAGCACACGCTTGCCCTGCGATTCGATGATTAGCGCCTGGATGGCGAGTTTGACCCGGCCATCTTCGGTAGAGAAGGGTGAAAGCCACTCGCCCTCTTTCTTGACATTCTCCGCGCTGGCGTTGGGCAGCAACATCGTGCCCTCCCACACCGCTTCGGACTCGATCACCCGGCTGATTTTCACGTCGCCAATCTTCCACTGGTTCATCGCGCGCTCCTCATTGCTGAATTCTCGCCTCGAGGCGGTTGGTTAACATCGGCATATCCCTGTTGGGGCGCTCCCGGCAAGCCCGCTGCGACTGCCCTCGACCCTCCACGCCGCCCGCGGCTCTGGCGCCGTGGGGTGGTGCGTTACCAGTGAAATTCACCCTTGCTGGCCAAGTTTCGGGAGGCGGCTTAATGCGGGCGACCACAACGAATCGGCGCCGACCGATGCACTCGGAAGGCCAACGCTAGCGTACTTCTTTCACCTTGGGAGCGGTGCGGCAGCTCCAGTCACCTACTCGATGATGTTCCGATCCGTATCCAGGTGAATAGTGATTTTCCTGGCTTTGGTCTCGCCCCCAACCTCGTGGATGGTCGGCGACCCGGTCAGGACGATCGTGCGGCTTACGGTGTCGAGTAGGGCATCGTTTCCTGTATACCACCGGGATCCTCGATCGATTCGAACATCGCCGTCGGCACTTGCAGTCTTAACGTCGCGAAGATCGCGCGCATAGTTAAGCCGGAGTCTCGCGCTCGAGAGCCGGCAAGCAGGAATCTTCATGTGGACGTTCCCCGAGAATAGGACCGACTGGGCAGAAGTGTCGAGCGATGTCGTTTCCGCCCGAACCTGCATCGGCCTGGTGACGCTGGGGATCTCCGCAGCGGCGACCAGGATAACTGCGATCGCCGACAGTGCGCCAAGTAGTATGCGGCGGCTTTGTCTGGACCCAGTCCGGGTTATTAAAGCCGCACGTTCCATATTGCGTCGCCTCCGATTGGAGCCGGAGTCGCGCTGCTTGCTCCCGCTCTGGATTTCTTCCGAGACCGAAACGAGTACGTCTCTCAAAACGCTTCCGCTCCGGCTTGATTTCGCACTCAGCCAGCGAATCGCGGCTCGGGCTTTCCCTTCACGCCCAGCCCCTTGATCGCGAATAAACTGCCGCCGTCGGCCCCCGGCTCCATATTGAGGATCTTCTCGCCGATCGAGGTCGCGTACATCACGTCCAGATTGTCCCCGCCGAACATGAGGCTGGTAATGATCGGTACCGGTACTTCGACGGTGCGTGCGATCGAACCATCCGGGGTGTAACAGACGATTTTCCCCCCGCCCGCGATCGCCGACCAGTAGTGGCCTTCCGCATCGACGGTGGCGCCATCGGGCACCCCGCCAAGCCCCTTGATGGCGGCGAACAAGCGCTTGTTGGAAACCGTGCCGGTCGCGAGGTCGTAGTCGTAGGCCGAGATCGTCCGGGCCACGCTGTCGGCGCAGTAGAAGGTGCGATTGTCGGGGCTAAAACATGGACCATTGGTGCATCCGATCGCGGGCTCGAGAACCGTACACCTGAGCGACCCATCCAGGCTGAAGATCGAGCCGACGGGGCCTTGGAATTTAGAATCCAGAGTGCCCGCGACAAACCTTCCTCGCGCATCAGTCTTGCCGTCGTTGAAAGTGGTTCCCGGCTTTGCGACGGCGCCGCCTATCTGCTGGGCTTCTCCCGACTTGAAATCGAAAAGATAAAAGCCGTCGGAGAGCGCGCACACTGCGCCACCCTTTTCGCGCAACGCCAGTGAGCCGATGGGCTTGGGAGTCTTCCAGGACTTGATGTCGCCAGTCTTCGGATCGAGGCGATAGATGGCTGGTGCGTTGCCATCTATCCAGTAAAGCGCCTTCTCGGCCACATCCCACACTGGACCTTCGCCGAGCTTGTTTTTGATTCCGCCGATTTTTTCGATTGTGACCGCCATGGTTTGTCATCCTCGACTCATCATTTAGCGAATGCGTTCTTCTGCTCCGACCACTGTCTCCCAATCATGCTCCTCCCGACATAAATGTGTAGCCTTCCAAACATGGACAGTTCCAGCCCGCGGACCTAGAATCCCGGCAGATAGCATCCGCGCACGCCGAGTTCACACCGAGGAGGACAGCCCCAATGGCAAAGTACAGCTTCATCGTGTTCACCAATCCGGTCGAGGGCAAAGAATCGGAATACAACGATTGGTACAATCGCCAGCACATTCCCGACGTTCTCAACATACCCGGCTTCGTCAGCGGCCAACGCTTTTGCCTGGCCGATACCCAAATGAGTCGCGACGGCAGCCGAGCCCACAAGTATCTCGCTGTTTATGAGATCGAGACCGACGATTTGGCCGGCACGCTCAAGGAACTTCGAGCCCGGGGCGGCACCGCGGAGATCGTGCCCAGCGACGCGATCGACATGAAGAACGTCGCCACCTACATCTTCACCCCCATCGCGGAAAAAGTGCTGGCCAGCGAAGTGAGACGTCCACGCCGCGTGGCATGAAGTTAGTTTTTGTGTGCCATCGGGTCGGATCGGCGCAGCGGACCTTCACCCGGCAGGAGCTGTTCGACGCAAAACATCTGGATGGTTGCAAAACGTGAAATCGGTATCGAGGAGGAGCCCTCATGGCAGCGACCGCGCCTAAAAGTATGCATTACGAGTTTGAAGTTGAAGACGTGGAATATCTGCGCCACGGCGATACCACGCTACTGGCACGCCTGTTCAGGCCGCACGGCCAGGGGCCCTTCCCCGCGGTAGTCGAACTACACGGTGGCGCGTGGTGTCTGGGCGATCGCCTCCAGGACACCGCAATCAACGAACAACTGGCGCGCGCCGGCATCCTGGTCGCAGCGCTGGATTTCCGGCTCCCGCCGGCAGCCTCGTATCCCGGCTCCTTGGCTGACATCAATTTTGCTATCCGCTGGCTCAAGGCGCAGGCTGCGACCCTGCACACGCGCCCCGACATGGTTTGCACTTTTGGAATCTCCAGCGGCGGGCATCAGGCTATGCTGCTCGGGATGCGGCCGCAGGATTCGCGCTATGCCGCAATACCGCTTTCCGGCGATAAGTCCGCTCTTGACGCCAACGTGCGCGGCGTGATCATGGGCGCGCCGGTAATCGATCCGTTGGGTCGTTATCGCTACGCCAGGCAGCTCAAGGAAAGCGGCAAGCCCTATCCCGAGTTCGTGGATCTGGTGCTGCCGCTGCACGACAAATACTGGAAGAGCGAAGAAGCGATGGCAGAGGGGAACCCGGTGCAGGCGCTCGAGCGCGGCGAACGGGTCGCCTTGCCTCCCGTACTGTACATTCAGGATACGCGTGACATCGTACATCCGCGCCCTCAGCTCGAGCGGTTCGTTGAGCTCTATCGCAAGGCGGGCGGGCAAGTGGAGCTGGAACTGACCGAGGGTGCAAGTGATGCATTCATTTCCAGGAATCCACCGCAAGCGGTCCGGCAGATGTACGATAAGCGGGATCCATCGTCGCCGGTCGCCGCGCGCGTGGTCGAAAAAATGATCGATTTCGTTCGTGCGCAAACGCTCTAGCAGCGGGCAAATGATTTGAGTGGATGCCGGGTTAAGCGGTAAAGCTTGGTGGGCGTTAAGAAACGGGCCAAATGAACAAAGCGGAAATTGGCCGCCGCGACTGTGCGGAAGCGGTGGTTGCTTTTCCTTTAGCGCTTCCGGCGAGTAGCCTAGATTGGGAGAGCAGGCGCGGAAAATATTTTTCCAGAGGCTGCTTGAAAACTTGTAAAGAGGGACACCATGAGCAGTTACACAATCATTGATGCTGACACCCACGTGACCGAAGCGCCGGACTTGTGGACCAGCCGCGCACCTGCGGCGATGCGCGACCGGGTTCCACATGTGGTGACGGAAGCCGATGGGAGCCAAAGATGGGTGGTGGGAGACAGCAAGGCCATGGCGGTGGTTGGTTTGACCGCCACCGCTGGGGCTGGGAGCTTCAAGCATCCGCCGAAGAATTACGAGGCGATGCACCCTGGCGCGTACGATGCCCAAGCGCGGCTCAAGTACATGGACCACATGGGTATCTGGGCGATGGTCATGTACCCCAACGTGGGCGGCTTTGGAGCGCAGCAGTTCCTGAAGCTGAATGATCCGGAACTGATGCTCACCTGTGTGCAAATCTACAACGATTGGCAGACCGAGTGGGCGTCCGCCGATGCGCGCCGGCTACTGCCCATCACCTCACTCCCGTTTTGGGACGTTGAGGCGGCGGTGAAGGAAGTTCGTCGCTGTGCCGCCAAGGGCCACAAGGGGATTCTCTTCACCGGCGAGCCCCAGTACTACGGTAAGCCACTGCTGGGCGATCCGCATTGGAATCCGCTATGGGAAGTGGCGGTCGAACTCGACCTGCCGATCAGCTTCCATATTGGCTCGGGCGATATGGCCGAGGGCCTCGCAAGGAAAAGGGTTGCGACCTACGGCCGGATGGCGGCATTTACGGAGCTGGCGGTAGATATTTTTCTGCATAATGGCCTGCAGCTCAATGACTTGCTGATGTCCGGCGTGCTGGTGCGCCATCCGAAAATCAAGTTCGTGTCGGTGGAAAGCGGCATCGGATGGATCCCGTTTCTGCTCGAAGCGATGGATTATCAGTTTCAGGGCAACAGCGTCGCCGAAGAGCATCCCGAATTTGACCGGCTGCCGTCGGAGTACTTCGCGCGCAACGTTTATGCCTGTTACTGGTTTGAGCAGATAGCTCCGCGCCGCCTGATCGACAAAATCGGCGTCGACAACGTGCTCTTCGAAACCGACTTTCCGCATCCGACCTCGCTTTACGGCGACGAGGTCCACGCCCGCATCAAGAGCGGGTTGTCCGACTGCGAGGAGTCGGTGCGACGCAAGATTCTCTGGGAGAACGCGCAAAAGCTGTACAAAGTTACGGGTCCATCCGCGGCTGACCAAGCCAGGAGCGCCGGCGCGTAAAGCGCGGAAACGGAGCTACAACACATGATTGACGTGTACTACTGGCCAACTCCAAACGGAAAGAAGATCACCATCCTGCTCGAGGAAGCCGGCATCCCTTACACCATCAAGCCGGTAAATATTGGGCGCGGTGATCAGCTCACTCCCGAATTCCTCAAGCTCTCACCCAACGGCCGAATGCCGGCGATTGTCGATCACGAACCCAGCGGTGGCGGCGCACCAATCGCCATTTTCGAGTCCGGCGCGATCATGGAGTACCTCGCCGAAAAGAGCGGAAAGTTCTGGCCCCAGGAACCGCATCACAAGGCTGAGGTCACGCAGTGGCTCTATTGGCAGATGGCCAATCAGGGGCCCAAGATGGGCGAGCAGGGACACTTTCGTCGCGCTTCGCAGAACCCCAAAAATGGCGATCAGACCTATGCCCTGCTGCGCTTCGACAACGAGGTACATCGCATCTACGGAGTGATGAATCTGGGCCTGCACAAGAAGCGCTACCTGGCCGCTGGGCAATACACCATCGCCGATATGATTTGCTATCCGTGGGCGACGACCTGGCAGAATCGCAATCTCGATCTCAACGAATTTCCCAATCTCAAACGGTGGCTTGATGAGATCGGCGAACGGCCTGCGGTAAAAAAGGCGATGGCGGCAGGTCCGGAGTATCGCGAAGACCCCGCAACTGTCACCCCGGAGGAGCAGGCACGGCGTTCCAAGCTGCTGACTCACCAGCGGGCGCAAGCGGTACCCAAGGAGTGGGCTTAACCACGGCGAGTCAGGATTACTATCTTAAGATTTACCACAGCAGCTTGGTCGTACCCCAATCTAGGGAATCCGCTCGCGGCGAGGGATTGACCGTTTTTTAAACCTCTGCAAGCTGAAATTCGATCGTTCCCATTCCGGTTTCGGTCTCCGCTTGTGCGGTTTTAAAGCGCTGCTCGAACCAGAGTTCTCCGCGCTGCACGGCACCAACGGGGTGGAGCGCGCGATCGGTGTCTTCCCTAACGCGACAGCTTCGCTTCGAAACTAGCCCCCCTTGGGCAGCCCCAGTACACGCTCGCCGATTATGTTGTGTTGAATCTCATTGGTGCCTGCCGCGATCGTACCGCGGCGGGCTGCGAGCATCCGATGCGACCATTTGCCGCGATCGATCGCGCCGGCTGCCTGATACTCGAACTGGCTGTAGGGTCCAAGCAATTCCATCGCGAACATCTGGATACGCAGATTCAGTTCTGTGGTACCAAGCTTCAGAATGGATCCTTCCGGGCCGGGCGGCAGCCCCTTCAGTTGTCGGGTGAGCTGACGGAGGCTGGTGTACTTGAGGCCGTCGGCCTGGGAAGCGAACTCCGCGATTTTCTGGCGCACGTATGCGTCGCTCGATGCTGGCCGACCGTTGCGCGCCACCTTCTTGGCCAGCTCCACAAGTTGCCGCACTTCCACCATCATGTCGGTGCGGCCGCCATGGATCGTGCGCTCGAACATCATATTGGTCATCGCAACCATCCAGCCCTGGTTCTTCTGACCAACGAGGTTGGTTTTTGGAACGTGCACGTCTTCATAGAACACCTGGTTGAAGCCGTGCTCGCCGGTGATTTGCAAGAGCGGTCGTACCGTCACCCCGGGACTCTTCATGTCGACCAGCAAATAGCTCAGGCCCTTGTGCTTGGGGAGACTCGGGTCGGTTCGACACAGGAGGGTGGAAAAATCCGCGTGATGCGCATTGGACGTCCAGACCTTCGATCCGTTGACGATGAAGTGATCGCCCTGGTCGATCGCGCGCGTTTCCACTGCGGCCAGATCCGAGCCATGGTTCGGCTCCGAGAGGCCTTGGCACCAGATTTCCTCGGCGGAAGGAATTTTCGGTATGTAGCGTTCCTTCTGTTCCTTGCTTCCCCACTGCATCAGAGTCGGGCCGACTCGGGCAATGCCCTGGAAGTTCACGGTGGGCGGCGCCTTAGCACGGTCGAGTTCTTGATGGTAGATGAATTGCTGGATGAGAGGAGCGCCGCGGCCACCATATTCCTTCGGCCAATGAATACACATCCAGCCCGCGTCGTAGAGCTTGCGATGCCAGGTACGGCGCCGCTCGAATTCAGTCTTGGTCTCCGGATCGGCAAGTTCGCTGTCATCGCGCCAGTCGCGGGGAACATTGTTCTCCAGCCAGCTCCTGAATTCGTGTCGGAACGCCTCGTCCTCTGCGCTGAATTTAAAATCCATAAGGGCCCTCCCGATGATCGGCGGCAACAAATGTTTCATAGCGAAAGTCGCGTGCCTTTGACCACGCCCCGAAGACACGTGTGCCATTGCCGCCGCCCACGCCTCCGGTTGCGAGCGGCATCGCGCCGAGGAAGCCAACGCGGTAAATCGCAACCCAGCAAAACCGGCTGCGCGACAACGATGCGGCTGGGCGCCAGGCAAGTTCTATTTCGGAAAATCCGAATTCTCGTGCGGTTAGAATCCGCGGCGCGCGGCCGGCGAAGCATGCGCGGTCGCTCGAATCTATATTGAGTCGTGGAATGAGGGCTTCCCCGGCGCGATGTGGGAAACGGTTGATTGATACTGAAGTCGCCCAATCAGGATTCGCTGAGTGCGCAACTTCCGCGGCGTTGGTGGAGCTGAGTTGGTCCAAGCCATCGTTCGATTCGGGGGAATCGAGCCCAAGCCCGATCCTCCCAATCCGAGCTTGGGCCGAACTCGATGCAATTGCGGTTGACCCCAGTCAGTGGTGTCACGGGAGGACTGCCTCTTATCCACAGCCCAGCCACGGCCGACTTTTGCTCCGATAGACCATGCGGCCGTTATGCAGTATTTGATTCCGCGTGCGACAGGCGATTGCAAGCCGGCGGGCATGGAGTGTTGCGGGAGTGGTCGTTCTCGCGATAGTCAGCGCACTCGTCGCGTTCTTTGTACGACCGACCGAATCGGCCAACGTCAGCCCCAGCCCAGCTGCACAGGCCTCGGCGCCTGCTCCAGCGACTCCACCGCAAAACGAAATGGGCTCGCTGATAAACCTGGGTTCGCTGCCTGACCTTGAACACCCGGCCTTTAGCGCCTACCAGCAGCAGCTGAACCAGTTTTACCAGCAAGGTGGTTACGCGCTGGCGTGGCTGCGCGATCGTCGGCCGTCACCGCAGGCGCTGGCGATTGTTACGGAGTTCAAACAAGCCCAACTGAAAGGTCTCGCTCCCGATGACTACGACGCATCGCGCTGGGACGCGCGTTTGGCGAAACTCGGTTCGGTAGCCCCGCCACCGTCAGATAGCGACCAGTTACACTTCGATCTGGCGCTCACCATCTGTGCGATGCGGTTCATTTCCGACCTGCACGTCGGCAGGGTTAACCCCCAGCATTTCAAGTTCGGGCTTGAAATGGGAACGAAGCAATACGATCTGGCGGAGGTTTTGCGCACCCAGGTGCTCGATGCGCCCGACGTGGCCGCGGCGATCGCGAAGGTGGAGCCGCCGTACGACGGATATCGGAGGGCAGAAACCGCGCTGCCGGATTATCTTAAGCTCTCTACCCAGGGGGACGTTGCGCGAATCCCCGCTCCGGAACGATCTATCCATCCGGGACAACCTTATGCGTCAATCCCGCAACTGGTCGCGCGCCTGCGCCAACTGGGCGATCTTGCCGCGAGCCAGGATGTATCTGCCGACCCTGGTATCTATTCAGGTGCGGTCGTCGATGCGGTCAAACATTTTCAAGGTCGCCACGGCTTGGCACAGGACGGGGTCTTGGGCGCGGGGACCGTCTCCGAACTGAACAAACCGCTAGCCTACCGGTTGGAGCAGCTTGATTTGGCGCTCGAACGCTACCGATGGATCCCGCGCCACTTTCCTGAGCCGCCCATCGTCGTCAATATTCCGGAGTTTCGACTTCGCACCCTGCGCAGGCAGCCGGCCGAATTCCTCTCAATGAACGTCGTCGTGGGCAGAGCGTATCGTTCCCAAACCCCCGTGTTTGCCGATGAGATGCGCTACGTGATTTTTCGTCCGTACTGGAACGTGCCAACTGCAATCCAGCGCAACGAGCTGATCCCCAAGATCCAGCGCAATCCCAGCTACGTGGCGCAGCACCAATATCAGATTATCGACGGCGGCGGGTCAGTTGTTACGGACGGCGAGATCGATGCGGATGTCATGAGGGGTCTACGCTCCGGTGCTTACACGATCCGGCAGAAACCGGGACCCAAGAACGCTTTGGGGCTCGTCAAGTTTATCTTTCCGAACGACTACAACGTTTACCTGCACAGCACACCTCAGCCCGAACTATTTTCCCGGGCGCGTCGCGATTTCAGCCACGGCTGCATTCGCGTGGAAAACCCTGCCTCCCTGGCAGCGTGGGTCTTGCGCAACAAACCCGACTGGAACCCCGATCGAATTCGCGCGACGATGAACGGCGACACCGATAATGTTCAGGTGAACCTCGACAAGCCGATACCCGTCCTGATTCTCTACAGCACTGCGGTTGTGGAGCCCGACAACGAGGTGCACTTTTTCGATGACATCTATGGCTACGACGCGTCCTTGCAAAAGGCCCTGCAAGCGGGCGCTATTTAGCCATCCCGGCCACCGTATGGCTCGCATGCCGCGACCTTCCTAGTTCTGACGCCAGTCATTGCGAGCACGGGTCCGCACAAAGCGGTATCAGTTTGTCCGAAAGGGTAGGCCAAGCGAAGCGAGTTCGAACCGAAATCTTTTACTGTGCCGACTTTCGAATACCGCGAGCAGCTTTTCCTTTCGGCAACGAGCGCGCTCAACGCGGCCAGTTCGCGCAGGCACCCGTTCTACCCCTCGCTGGTGTGGAGGTTCTTGCACATACGGTTGCCCAACATGTTTGGACGATCACAAGCGAGGTGCCCGCTTTGCGCTGTGGCGGCCGGGGTTGCCTTTATGCTCCGCGCAGCGCCGGGAATCTCCAGACCACCGCCTCAATTGCGCCAGGCCGCACCGATTCCGCCAGTTCAGATCAAAATCGCGGCGTTTGCATTTGTAGGGCTGCTTGCGTTCGGGGCCATTCTCGCGTGGTTATGGAATCGCTGGAACGCTCGAGAACCATACTCGGCGGGCAAGATACGCCGAGATAACCCGTTCTGATTTCCAACCTGCTTAATGTTCGTTCCTTATCGCCGCCATTCTGTGCAGCCGGTGGCCGACCTCGACTGGCAGAGTCCAGTCCGAAAAACGATGACACGTCTATTTGTTACCACCGGGCCAGGGCGCGCTGCTTAAATCGCTCAGAAATTGGTCCAGGTATGAATCGACCGAACCATCGAACCACGACCCGGTGAAGTGCGTCTGGATACATCCGTAAGCGAGATATTGCAAGTTCGTCCAGTCGGATATGCTCGAAGTTCCGTTCGGATCGATCGTGGCGGCGATAACCGCGTTATCATAGTCGGTTGCGCTGCTCGGGTCCTGTGAATGGTAGTAACCGTCTTGGTCGCCGTTCACGCAACCGCGCATCTCTGCGTAGCGGTAGTCCACGGCGAAAGGAGTAGACTGCTCCATCATCGGCCAAGTCATCCACTCATAGTAGACCTTGTTTTGAAGGATCGACCACGAAGCGTACTGATTGGGGGCCTCGATTCCGCCAAATCCCTCCAACGCACAGAACTGGCCGCCGGGAGTCAGAGGTGTGACCGGAAGCCCCTCGGTGCACCCGCTCGGATTGTTGAGGTCGCCGCCCTCGTTGCACCCGTTTCCGCCGTTTGCCGCAGCGCAGTCCTGATGCCAGTGCGATTCGATCATCGCCTGGGAACGAACGTAATCTTCATCGATCCCCCACTTGCAAGCGTAAACGCGAAAGATGTCATCGGTGCTGCCTGCGTAGGCGCCGTCAACAGTCGCAAAATCGGAAGAGGGCAGCTCACTGCCGCCTGCGGATGTATAGAAGTAGCTCGGTATGGGCTCCGGCGGGGGCTGGTTGGAGTCGTAACCGGTGCCGTCATTTTGGTTCCAAGGAGCAAACTCAGCGACCGGGAAGGCATTAACCTGTTGGGCGCAAGATGCTTCGCTCGGCAGCGCCGCGCCCGGGCCTAGCATCGAGTAGTGGGGTCCACTGGGGGTAGGTGTCGGGGTCGGCACGTTGATGCCATTGACAACATTCAAAACCACCGAGACGCTTCCCAGCACGGTGGTTCCAGGATTCTCGCTCTGACTGGTGACGGTCAGCTGGTGCGAGCCGTCAGCCACGCTGGTGCTGTTGAAAATCACCTGACCGATGGAAAACGCGCCTGCGGGTTGTCCATCGACTTGCAATGCTTCAAACCACATCCCCGCACAGTCTTCTATTGTCTTGATCGGCACGGCCGGTCCGCTTACCGCGGTGTTGTCAGCCGGGCTGGCGATCGAGATACATGACGGCGATGTCGGGGTAGGCGTTGCGCTAGGACGCCAGTGATCCTTCGCGAACGCGCCCCTCGGAATTAAGACGAAGACGATAAATATGAGATAAGAACCACCACTACGTGAGTGATACACGCTGTTCCCCCTTTTCGAGACAGACCCTGAGCAACGCAGAGATATCGGGTAACAGCCTGAGGTGGTGAAGCTGTGGCTGAGGAAGAAGGTGCGACGGAGGAAGAGAGAGGTGGTCCCCTCATTCTGCTACTGAAAGTAGAGGTGTTCTACACAAAGATTGGCGTTGCGCGCTATTAGACTTTGGTCCAATGCATGATCAAGGCGAATGAATGCGTGGGCATTGTGGTCGGGGTGGAATTGAGTTTCGATAATTCCTCTCGAGCCGCGAGGCCTCTTGCGCTGTCATGAACTCCACAGCGTGCTCTTGGCAAAGTCGCCAGTCCAGAATGTGAATCTCGAGTCCGTTCCTCCAACAGCAAAAGTAAAAGTTTTACGAGAGGTCACCGGAGCTCGCGGACCAGTAAGCCCTCCGACTTAGTTGCAACCGAAAGAGAAGCACTTAGAGAAACGAATCCGCGGAGAATCGATTCAGCGGAAATAGACGGTGAGGGCCTGCGCCTCGTTCTGTCACACTATTGCGGATTCACGGGGGTTCTTTAGTCCCATAAATTGCGCAGGCCTCACTCGTGAGGCACCTGCATGCGGGATTTCAGCCATTCCTCGATAGATACGCGGTTGAAGCGCCAATCAGTCCCGACTCTGAAGGCCGGCAGCTCACCGCGCTTAACCAATCGGTAAACGGTAGACCGATGGATCTTCAGAAAGTCTGCCACTTCCCAGAGAGTCAGCACTTCGTTCATTGGTATTTTGGCTGTTTTCATTTCTGCGACCATCAGCGCATCGAGCCTTGCGTACACTCTTAGCGCAATCCTAAACTCACGCCAACACTGGGAGTGGACGAAATTGCTCCATAGTGGTATCGATCAGAGCGGCAGGGGCGGCAGCGGGGCTGTTCCCGAGACCGGTTGCAACTGACCCGACGCAAGGTCGGGAGGGAGATCAGCTTCCGCGGCCGCCCAACCCACTCTGGTCTTCGATTCCCGGTCGGCGCTTATTTCATGGGGGCGCACCGCGGTCCGCTCGCGCGAGCGGACCGGGTTGCAAAGCCAGGCGCCTGCGGCCCGTGTGGCGCAGAGACTCGCCTTGCTTCTTCAAATGAACAAAAGTCTCAGTTCGCTTCCAGGCTACTACCGTCCACCCCTCTCTCTTGCGGCGATATGTTCAAGCCCTAGAGGTGTCGCGAAATATCGGTCGGATGATCCATGATGCCGACAAAGCTAGAGTCTTAACTCCTACGATGCCTTTCAGCGTGGTGCTGTGAAGAAAGACGAATCCAACGACCGCGGCCTGACGTAGTTAACAGTGGGGCCATCGTCCGCCGCTTTCTTAAAGCGAGGGTCGCTGTACAGGATTCCACCCGTGAAATGAAAACGCTCAAAAAACCCAAGAACGAATCGATAAGCGTCCGCGAAGTGGCAGAGTTTTTGAAACTCCATCGAGAGACCGTTAACAAAATGATCAAGAGCGGTGAACTCCCGGCTTTGAAGGTCGGCACGGCTTGGCGCTTAAATCGGGTTCAAATTATAGAATGGGCGAGGTCCCGCCGCGCGCGCATGCAGCCCGAGGATTAAACTTCGACCTCAATAGGACATTTTAGGACCCGGTGACCCGCCGAGGGCCGAGACGATCGTCGGATTCAGAGTACGAGCAACGTTACAGAATTCGCGAAGATCTCTCTCGACTACGGAGAGTTGAATCGGATCCGCCGTGAAATCCACACCCCGACCAGTCGCCGCCCGATACGCGCAAAAAACTGCGCGATCCTGATTCTTCCATCTCCCACCGGTCTGGTCCGTCCGTAGCCTTCGACGGACGACCGTTCATCTATTGCAGGTCTATGCGACAATGGGATCCTTCGGTCGGAATAGTGATTGCAGGCCTATTGTGACCCTGCTAGACTCCTATTAAGTAGACCTGAGTATCGATCGCCTAGCCGAACGATAGATTAGGTCACTGAGCACTAACTCAATTAGAACGATTGCTGCTAAGGAGCTTTATCACAACTCCATACGAGCAACGGGTGCTATGCGCGGCTAATGAGAATTCAAACCAATTTCAAGCTAGTGGTGAGCACGGTCGTCCTCTGGACCGTGATGGCGAGCACCTGCGCTGCAGCCAATCTCGCCGCGGGATGGGATCCTGATGGGTTCCGCGACCAGCGCACCCTTCAGATCATGACGACTGATGCCGAGGAGGGTGCGCACTGGTCCGAGCTGTGGCTGGTAGTTATTGACGGGCAACTTTTTGTCAGACTCGATGGTCGAACATTCGAGAGAGTCAAGGAGAATCTCGCAGGTCAATACGTGATGCTGAAGATAGGCGACCGGAAGTTTGACCGGGTCCGATTGGAGTCTGCACCTGACATGAGCAGCAAGGTAGCGGCTGCAATGGCTGACAAGTATCCGATGGACCTCTTGATTCGCCACGAGTCCCACCCGATGACGGCGCGCTTGATTGCAGAACCACCACCTCTGGAGTTGAGCGGAGAGCCGCCGCCCCGAAACTAATCTCGTCCAAGAGCGGACTGTTGGAGGACTGCGCAGCGCTTCCGCAACTCACCGTGCGGAACTTCGGCAGACTAACGGTTCTCCATTCTTCATCGTCTCCGGCATCGCGAAAGTTTCCTGATCGCGGTCAATCGCTTGGTTGTGCGAATGGGCTCCGGCGCGGAGAGATGGCCATCATTCCAGCTGCCATCTGGCCTTCCCACCAAAAATGCACCGCAAAAGACGCCCCGCGCGCTTGAGCTGAATCCAGAGGGGATTGCTTCGCGCCGTAGCCTCTGAAAGCTTTAAACACAGTCAAGGCGAACGTAATAGAACGGATGACGGATTACCTCCACGGGGGAAATAAAACTGTAACCTTGACCCAGCATCGATCATCCGTGACTTCAGAGGAAAATGGCAAAAGAGGGCAAACATGACCAGTTCCCGGCCCGCATAATGACCGTTGCGGAACTTTCGGAGTATCTTCGCGTCCACCCGTCAACCATCTATAAGCTGTTGCGAAGTGGCGAGTTGCCAGGGTTCAAAGTTGGAAGCGACTGGCGGTTCAATACCGAGCTTATCGACCGTTGGTGTATCGAGCACAGCGCAAGAAAGACCGATTTGCATCAAAGTTGAGCCGGTCGCCGGAGGGCATCGGTAAAAAGACAAAAGGGGCAAGCCAAAGGCTCCGGTTCATTGAGGCACCACGATTACCGCGTCATATTCTCAACTGGCGTGGATCTGGAGAATGCCAGCTGCCGAGCTCCCGGCCCGGCGCGTTTACTTGCGTCGATTGCCAAGCACGCCAAAGGCAATTGGCCGGTCCATGAGCAAGACCTCGCCCTCACCTAGATCGGCGAAAATCTCGATCTTTCGTATTTGACTGGTGGGCGGGGAGTGAATCGAACACTCGACACAAGGATTTTTAGTACTTCGCTCCCCTGGGTCCTGCGGGGTCCACGCCGGTGATCTGCGCCACTATCTTAGGGTTTTCGGCCCCGAACCCATCATCGAGGTCGGCCGTATACGAGGACAAACGGTAGAGGTGGATGAAGATGGGAGTAACCCTCTGATCAAACCGACATCAAGCCAGCGGGCTTTTAATAGGTAGGAAAGGCAACCCGCAAAAAGAAGTCTGGCGAAAGCCATCGACACGACTATCGCGTCGTATTCTCGACCGGCATCGAGCTGAAGATAACCAACTGCCAAACACCGGGCTTGGTTGTGCCTACTTGCGGTCGATTACCAGCGGGCGAAAGGTCGGGCCTCCTAGACTAAGATCGTTCGAACCGAAAGGCTCGCGGACAATCCGCATCCACAGAGAGGCGATTGTCGGATTGCAGGGACAAAAGACCGTCCGTCACTCAGAGGGACGGCATGAATATCGAAGCGGCGCGGATGGGTAGGGAGGAACCTCAGGACAAGTCGACAATCTGGCCGGATTTCGGTTCCGGAACCATTCCGTTAAGGTCTGCGTCTTTGCCACCTTCGCGGGCCCGCTTCTGACGTTCAGCCACGCGTTCGATGCGACGCTGCTCCTTTTGCTGTTGTTTCTCTCTGCGTGCACGTTCTCTTTGGCGTTTTTCCATGGATTCTGCCTCCGAGTGTGGGCGACATCATCGACGCCGTTTTGGAACCGCGACGCGATCCAAATTGATGACTTTGTTCCGGCGCTCCCTCGAGTGGTGCGCCAGACCTTGGTCATCAGCGCACCAAAGCAAAATACGATTCGCGCCGATTACATAATTACCAGCGGTTACGGCCTCGACCTGCACCGCCACCACTGCTTCGATCGCGATTGCCCCCGCCGAAGTTCGACTCGCGCGGTTTGGCCTCGTTCACCTTGATGTTACGGCCCTTGAGCTCGGTATCGTTGAACTGACGGATCGCGTTGGCAACTTCTTCCGCGGTGGTCATTTCGACAAAGCCGAAACCCTTTGATTGTCCGGAGAATTTGTCAGTGATGACCGTAGCGCTTTGCACCTGGCCAACTTGTGAGAAGAGTTGATGGAGATCGTCATTGGAAACCGCGTAGGCCAGATTGCCTACATATAACTTGCTGGGCATTTTTGCCCTCCGAGAGTTTGTGTCGGGGTAGCTCCGAACAGGGGACCCGGGCTCATTCCCGGGTGGGTGTGAAAGGAACGTCCGAACTTTAGAGTTAAACAATTATATATCTTCCAGCCCGCTGAAGATACCACCCTCGCTTGACCGGGTCGCTGATTTCGAGCGGTTGAGATGCCAACAGATGTACTTACCCCTCGGCGAAGAATAAAGTGCTGCTATTCGCTCTCGGATACAGTCCACCGCAGACAGACCACCTCACGTCGTTGGTCGAGACAATCCGAACCGCTTGAGACCCACAAGGAGTTCGTTGATGCCCAAGGTGTATGTTGGCAATCTGGCCAGTTCGGTTACCAGTAGAGACCTTCTGACGCATTTCTCACGCGCGGGAGAGGTGCTGGGGGCGTTGGCAGTTACGGATAAAGTATCCGGACTCTGCCGCGGTTTCGGCTTTGTGGAAATGGCGGAACTCGCCGACGTTGTGCTCGCGTTCAGCCTGTTGAACAACACTCTCCTTAACGGACAACAGATAAAGATCGAAGCTGATCCATCGCTAAAAAATGGCAAGGCCCGAAATCGGGCGGTGCAATCCTTGCGTGCACCTGAATCGGAACCTGGACCGGACGAGGCCTAAAAATATTTGGCGGCGGCGCGAAATTGGGACACCCACGACTTTGCGGTCAAGATGCTCGACTGGTCTGCGGCGCGCGGTTCAACGCTGGAATACAGATGCCGCAGATGCGGCCGTAACTTCCACCAGTTTACCGCCACAAGTCGGGACATCTGGGCCGTCGACGGAGAAGGTGGGGCGCTGGAGGGTGTCGTGAGCGAGTCGATGGCTATCAGATCAGTGCCCCCGTCTCTTCAGTGTGACGGATGACGAAGATCGGAAGCGGTTGTTCAAGGCTGTCGGCTGGTAGCGCGTCATGAGTTATCTCCTGACCCTGCTAGTTTCCAAGGTCGTTGCAATTAATTACACTATAAGTGCAAATAAACACCGGGCCTTTAATAGCTTGAACGGTAAGTTGGCCAACATGAAGCAGCACCACCGCGAGGGGGTTGGAAAAGGCCGTCGAGCTCGCGTGCGGCGATCTCGCCCGCTTCGCGACCCCAATGCATCGCCGATTTAAAATGGCCCGCACCATCGGCTCCTGATCGACGCCCGACCAGACCGCGGCCTTAAGCGGGCATAAGACAAGATCTGTTTTCGATCCCTACAACATCGTCGCGGAGGACGAGCTCGCACGCGCTATAGAGAGAGGTTTTCGACGATCTCGCCGCGCAGCCCCAAGCACCGGCCACTCTGCCGCTCAAGAAGAAAACCGAGGGAGGGCGCCTTTGAAAACCGCCACACAACCTCCACACTTCGGCACGATCGGCAGGTTCTCGGCCTCGACCAGATTAGCGAAATCTTCGATATTTCAATTACTTAGCTGGTGGGCAGGGAGTGAATCGAACACTCGACACAAGGATTTTCAGTCCTTTGCTCTACCGACTGAGCTACCTGCCCACCGTGACAGCGGCCGGATCTGTAGGCGATGCGTACAGCGAACGATCATTCGTATCCTCCCGCTCAGTCCCTTGCAATAGAACAAAGAAACTTCCCCGATTTCACATATTGCCCTTCCGGAAATGGATGAATCTGCGGAACCCGCGGATTTCGCAGGCTCCTACCTGAACAGCTTAGCGCACCGCGACTCTACGAAATCGATCACCTTGCCCTCCAGGTTTGCGTTGTCGAGCCGATCGATTTCCTGCACTCCCGTCGGGCTGGTGACGTTCACCTCGGTCAGGTAGTCGCCGATTATGTCGAGGCCCACAAAGTAAAGCCCGTCCTGCTCAAGGCGGGGCTGCAGCGTCTTGCAGATCTCCTGATCGCGGGCGGTCACCGGCGCTTTCACACAGGTCCCGCCCACGTGGATGTTTCCGCGATGTTCGTCGTCGCGCGGCACGCGCAAGGTACATCCCAACGGTTCGCCGTTCAGCGCGATCAGGCGCTTGTCGCCGCCGCGTACTTCGGGCACGTATCGTTGCGCCATTATGGGACGCGTTTCGAAGCGGGTTGCCGATTCCAGGATCGCGCCTAGGTTCCGGTCGCCGCTATGCGCGAAGAACACCCCTTCGCCGCCGTGTCCGTCGAGCGGCTTCACGATCATCTCGCCACCCTGATCGATCAAAAATTTTCTGAGCCGGGATATTTGGTAGGTCACTACCGTGGGCGGGATCACCGATGGAAAATTCAGCGCGTAAAGCTTTTCGTTTGCTTCGCGCAGCCCGGCCGGATCGTTAAGCACGAAGGTGCGCCGCGGATCCGCCAGCGACAGCAACATGGTTGCATAAAGGTAGGGCGCATCTGCCGGCGGGTCCTTGCGCATGAACACCGCCTCGAAGGCCTCGATTGGATAGTCGGCCCCCTTGTCGAGAAATCGAAAATGCGGCGTCGCGCGCTCCACTTCGCAGCGCCACGCATGCATCTGCACCTGCCGCCCGACGGCGTAAAGATCGCGCAATCCCAGAAAGTAAATCTGGTGGCCTCGTTTCTGGGCCTCGAGCATGAAGACGAAGGTGGTGTCTTTGTCGATCAGCACCCCTTCGAGCGGGTCCATGATGAAAGCGAACTTGTACACGACGCGTCTCTCCTGACTTGTTGCCTCGGCGCTCCGCTATCTGTCTTCCTTACGGCTCCGCCTACCCAGCTTTGCTGTAAAGCCACTGTCCGACGAGCGCGAGGGCAGCTATAGCTGCGGTCTCGCTGCGAAGCCGGTTCGGACCAAGGCCAACTGCCACGAATCCCACGGCGATTGCCTCCTCCAGCTCCTCCCGCGCGAAGTCGCCCTCCGGCCCTGAGGCTATTAGCAGACCGCTCGGCCTTTCCTTTCCCATCAGACGCGTCATCGGTTCCGACCCTGGCGAGCAGATCAATGCGAGCGTGTCGCGCGGTACGCTTCGAATCAAGGTGGCGAAGGGCACGGCATCACGGACCCGCATCGGTGGCAAGGCCAGGCTCTGCTTAGCTGCCGCCGCGGCCAGCCGCTGCCAGCGCAGGATTTTCTCCTTCCCGGGCAGTTTGCCTACCGTCCTGGCGCTCACGATCGGCCACAATTCGGTCGCGGCAAGCTCGGCCGCTTTTTCCACCAAAAAGTCCATCCGCGGCCCCTTGATGATGGCGGGGGTAACTATCAGAGGTGGCCGCGGGCGCGAGCATTGCGACGAGAGGATTTGAACCAGCGCGCCTTCGCGATCGTAGCCGCTGATGGTTCCCGAATAGCTCCTTCCTTCCCGATCAATCAGTGTAACCGCGTCGCCGCGTTCCAACCGCATCACGTCACGCATATGATGCGCCTCTTCGCGGGCAATGCGCGCCGTCCCCCGCAAGTCGGGAGCTGACTGAAGCGCAAAACGTGGTGCCGGCTTCATTTCGCCATCACCGGGGTGGCCCATCCCCGGCTGCGAGTGATTGCAACCGTCCGCAGCCCGCGAAACGCGGCAAGGACCTCTCTGACCTCACTAGCTAGAATCCCGCTCAGCACGAGTCTGCCCTTGGGCTTGAGTCGCCGCGTAAGCAGGGGCGCCATCCCGATCAAGACGGTGCTGAGAATATTCGCGGTAATCAGGTCGAACCGCGCCGCGACTTGCGCAAGCGGCTTCGCAGAGAACCGGATGCCCGCGGCCGTCGTATTGAGTTTCGCATTCTGGCGCGCGTTTTCCAGCGCCTGCTGGTCGATATCGATCGCGGTGACTCGCGCGTTCAGCGAAGCCATCGCAAACGCCAGCACGCCCGACCCGGTACCTACGTCGAGGGCATTTCCATAGGATCTTTGCGCGAACAGCTTTTCAATCGCGCGCAGCGCGCCTGCCGTTGACGGGTGGCGCCCCGTGCCGAATCCAAACCCTGGTGCAATCGTGATGCTGATCCGCTCCGGTATCCGTTTTTGGTCCCACGGAGGTACGATGAGAAACATCTTGCCTACCTGAAATGGCGTGAACCGGTCCTGCCACTTTGTGGCCCAGCCCGGATCTTTGATTTTCTTCGGCTGCCGTGCGCGCGACCGCGCCGCCAGCATTCCTCCGTGGCGCATTGCCGTGTAAAGACCGCTGACCTGGCGGCGGTTGGCAATGGGAAAATAGGCTTCCAGCGTCAGAATCCGGCGCGGTCGTTGCCGCGGCTTTTCCATCTCTGCAACCGCGCAACCGAGAGCGCCCTTGGAAATCAAAAATCCCGCGATCTCATCAGCCATCACGGCCGGCACTCGAAAGGTGGCCTTTGCGTAAGTCGCTGTCATCGAGCGCTTGCAGTATCTCATCGCGAGCCGGGCGGTTCGAGATACCTGTGGATTACCTCCGAATAACCGCGCCCCTCGCATTTGCGCTCGCGCGACAGTCAAACATAAGCTTTGGTGCAGTTCCTTCCCGATGAAGCCGTCAATCCTGAACATAGCGCATCGCGGAGCGAGCGGAACGTCTCCCGAGAACACTCTGGCCGCGTTTCACGCCGCGATCGTAGCCGGCGCGGAGATGTGCGAACTCGATGTGCAGCCGACCGCTGACCACGCGCTCGTGGTCATCCACGACGACACCGTCGACCGCACCAGCGACGGGCAGGGTGCGGTTAAGGAGATGACGCTCGCGGAACTTAAACGCCTCGATGCGGGGGTGCGTTTCGGCGGGGCGGCGGGATCCAGTGAACCGATTCCGACGCTCGATGAAGTATTCGCAGCAACCGCCGGCCAGTGCGCACTCAATATCGAGCTGAAGTCCGGTCAGGTGGAGAAAGAGGTCATGGCCCTGATGCGCAAATGGAAGGCGCTTGAGACCTCGATGGTCTCAAGTTTCGACTGGGGTAGGCTCGCGCGGATGCGTGAACTCGAGGTCGCGGTGCGAATCGGGGTTCTTGCCGAGAAAAACGTCCCGCAATTGTTCGACGCCGCCGCGCGGTTGTCTGCTTATGCCATCCATCCGCGCTTCGACCTGGTCACCTCAGAGCTGTGCGATACGGCACACGCCCGGGGCCTTAAGGTGCTGGTGTGGACCGTCGATGCGCCCGAGCTGATGCACCTGCTCATCGGCTACGGCATCGACGGTATAATGACGAACTATCCGGCCCGGCTGCGCGAGGTGCTGAGCGAATATGGGACGATTCGGTGAAGATAAGATCGAGGAAGTCCGTCAGCGCGCCGACATCGTCGAAGTGATCGGGGCGCACGTGCGCCTCAAGCGCACCGGGCGCAACTTCGTCGGTCTCTGTCCATTCCATCAGGAGAAAACTCCCTCGTTTTCGGTGAACGCGGAGCGCGGGTTCTTCCATTGCTTTGGATGCAACGCCGGCGGCAGCGTCTTCAACTTCATCATGAAGATGGAAGGACTGACGTTTCCGGAAGCCGTGCGCTCGCTCGCGCAACGGTACGGAATCGAATTGCCCGAGGAAAAATCTGGCGGCGGACCCTCCAAGTCCGAGCGCGATTCGATGTACCTGGCCAACCAGACCGCCGCCGAATTCTTTTCCCACGTGTTGTGGAAGACGCCCGAGGGTGAGCAGCCGCGTAAATACCTGGAGTCGCGCGGCATTAGCAGAGAGACCGCGCTGGCGTTTAGCATCGGGTTTGCACCCGCGCGTGCGCTGGCCCTCACCAGGGCGCTCGAACGCCGCGGGTTGCGCGAGGCGGGCGTAAAGCTCGGGCTGGTCAAGAGAGACGCCGAAGGATCACGCGATATGTTCCGCGCGCGCCTGATGTTTCCCATCCGCGACGTGCAGGGCAGGGTGGTCGCTTTCGGCGGCCGCGTTCTCGATGATCGCCAACCCAAGTATCTGAATTCGCCGGAGTCTCCGCTCTATTCGAAGACGCGAACCATCTACGGATTGTATGAAGCCCGCGCGAGCATCGCCGCGAAAGATCGCGCAATCCTGGTCGAAGGTTACATCGATGCGATCACGCTCGAGCAGGCCGGCTTTAAGGAAGCGGTTGCGGGCTGTGGCACGGCCTTGACGGTCGAGCAGTTGCGTCTTCTGGGACGACAAACCAAGAACGTGATTGCGTGCTTCGATGGCGATGATGCGGGCCGCAAAGCCTCCCTGCGCGCGCTCGGAATCTTTCTTCAAGCGGGGCTGCTCGGCCGGGGCATTTTCATCCCGGCCGGGTTTGACCCGGATACCTTCATTCGCGAGCGCGGGGGTCGGGCGTTCAACCAGCTCGCGGACTCCGCCGAGCTGCTGATCGACTACTTTCTACAGGAGCAGTCGCGCCACGCGACCAGGTCGCTGGAGGCGCGGGCGCGTGCTGCGGAGCGAGTGGCCGAGATGCTTAAACTGGTCACTAACCGGTTTGAATTCGAGCTGCTTGCCAGTCGTGCGGCATCAATACTCGGGATCGGGGAGGAAGTATTACGGCGGGAGGGACGCGGCGGCCGTGGCGGTCCTCAACGAACCGTCACTCCGCCGCGGGCCCGGACCCAATCCGCTAACGCTGGCACGCGCGCCGAGATCGGGTTGGTCTCGATCGCGCTGCTTCACCCCCAGCTCCGGCTCCAGATCGCAGAGACTGAGGCCGCGAAAGATTTCGCGGACTCCGAGCTCGCCGCCGCGCTGGTCGAGATTTGCGCGAGTGACCGACCGTACGCTGCGATGGAAGCCTGGATCGCGGAACACCTTACGGCAGAACAGCTGTCGCAATTTTCTGCCGCGGCGGTTGGTCCGCTGATCGAAGGTCTCGAGCACGCGCGCGTGTTGGTTGCCGACTACGCGACCGCTCTCGAACGCAGACGCCACCAACGCGAGGTGGACTCACTGAAACGCGATGTCGAAGAAGCATCCGCCGGCGGTGCGAGCGACGACGAGGCCTGGAAGAAGGCGCAGGCCTTGATTTCGCTGCGGCGCGCGTCGGATGTGCGGCGATGAACGTGCACATTCACTAAACGATCGTTTGAGACACCCCTTAAACAGATGCGCTCAAATTGGTAACATGGGACGATTGCCCGATGGTTCGCGAAGGGCCCATAGCTCAGCCCGGTCAGAGCTGCCGGCTCATAACCGGCTGGTCCCAGGTTCAAATCCTGGTGGGCCCACATCAGTACCGATTGAATTTCTTCCAACACACACGAGAGGTCACGCCTTCCTGATGCGGTTGTGCGTGCATAGGGGAGGTTGCATTGCCTGAAGAGATAGTCCGGCTCATGGGGTTGCAGGTTATCGATCGCCAGCTCCAAGAACTGGAACAAACGCTGACCACAATCGCCGGAAACGTGGAAGGGTTGCGCGAGGAGAACGAACGGAATCAATCCGAACTGCAGCGCCTGGTCGAGGAAGATCAGCAGAACACTGCCGCCCGCAAGAAAGCTGAAAAAGAGCTGGCCGAAGGAGAGGCGCGAATCCGCAACAAGCGCATGCGCCTCAACCTGGTGCGCACCGATAAGGAACTCCAGGCCCTCACCCACGAGGTCGAAGCCCTCAAGGACACCAATCTCCGGCTCGAATCCGAAGTGCTCGCCCTTACCGAGGCCGCCGACCCCCGCACGGCCCGAATCAAGGAACTAGGCGAAGCGATCGCAAAAGGGCGTGCCGCCCTGGCGGAAGGCGAAAAGGAAATTGCGACACAGGTTGAAACCCTCAAGAGTTCGATCGCGCAGAAGCGTCGCGCGCGCGATGAAGCCGCTGCCCAGATTCAGCCAAACCTGCTGCAGCGCTACAACACCCTCTTCACCCGCCGCCAGGGAACCGCCGTTGCACTGGCAAAAGGCGGAACCTGCATGGGCTGTCGACGCCTGTTACCGCCGCAGTTGTTCAACGAAGTCCAGAAACATCTTCAAATCCACTTCTGCCCGAACTGCCAACGAATTCTGTATTACGAAGACAAACCAGCCGCCGAAACCACCTGAAGTGCGACGCACTCCCAAAACCCGAGGTCCAGAGTTGTTCCCGTTTTGGTTGTTCCGAACTAAGTGAAGGATCTCGTGTGGCCCCGCTCCTCATTCCTTGGGCCTCCTCGCATCAACGCCACGTGCCCAAGGAGCATTACCGTTAAATAGCGCAGCAGCGTTCTATGCGGCCGAACTTCAGCAGCTAATCGGCACGGTGCGCCTTGCCGCGCGCGCGATGATAGAATCTGCTCGCCGGAGTGAGCTAGGCGATCGCTTTCCGCAAGGAGAGAGGAAAGTCCGGGCTCCATAAGGGCAGGGTGGCCGTTAACGGCGGCGCGGAGCGATCCGCGGAAAGTGGCACAGAAAATAGACCGCCCACGTGGGTAAGGGTGAAATGGTGGGGTAAGAGCCCACCGGCGCGCGAGTGATCGTGCGCGCATGCCAAACCCCACCCGGAGCAAGACCAAATAGGAGGGTGAGCGGCCCGCTCATAGTCCCTCGGGTATGGTCGCTAGAGCCGGCGAGCAATCGCCCGGCCAAGAGGAATGATCGCCGCCCGCAAGGGTACAGAACCCGGCTTACAGGCTCACTCCGGCCTTGTCATAAATCAGCGCCCGTATGTGCGCGAACTTGACCGGCACGCTGGCGGCTTCGTCGGCACCACCAACGTCGTCGTAAGGGCGGTGCGATCTTGAAGAAGGCGGAAACGGGTTTTAATCAGCCGCCGCGGCGGGCGCGCATTCGCGGGCCGGGTGCGCGTTGATGAGACCGGACCGCTGCCAGCTCCGCCCCTGCGCCTTTGCCGGCAGGAGTTTTAGGGGTTGGACGTAACGGCGCTTTCTTCGTGCCCATCGCAACGACCGCCGTGCGCATATAGTCCGCCAGTTTTCGGTACGCGCCCATCCCCTCGGCATTCTCGCTTACCGAGCGCAGTTTGGCGGCGCTGATAACGCTGCCAATTCTCAGTTCGACTTCGTGGTAGTGTGGAAGCAGGCTGCCTTTGCCGAGAACCTTGTGCGTCCCCCGAATCAGAATCGGCAGCACGTCGCAGCCGCTACGCAGCGCGAGATAGCCAGCACCACTTTTGAATTCGTGCACCGTTCCGTCGGGGGAGCGTGTCCCTTCGGGGAACATCAACACGCTTTTTCCAGCCCTGAGTTCCGCGAGCGCATCGTCGAGCGATTCCAGTTGCGCGCGTTCCCGATCAAAGGGGATCAGCGTGGTGAAGTTCGAGGCCAGAAAGCGGCGCGCGCCTGTGTTGAAGAAGTAATCCTTGGCAGCCAGCACGATCAGATCGTCCCCAATCGCGCCCAGCGCGTACCCGACCAAACCAAAATCGACGTGGCTTGAATGATTCGCGACGACCAGCACGTTGCGGTTGGCGGGAACATTTCCCCGTCCCAGCACTGTGGGCTTGAGCCAGCCGGCGAAGATCGCGCGCTGCGCGCTGCGGGTCGCGGCCCGCGCAAGCCTGCGGATCGGATTGGGCAGCATGGGCGTGAAGGGTTCTGCAAAGCGTGCATACGACGGGAGTCGGGCGCGGCCGTTCGAAGTCTCGGTCGATCCCAGTCGCTGCAGGTCGGCTACGGTCCTCAGGTCGGTAGTTTCCTCCGGGCCGATCTCGCGCCCGGCGTGCTGGGCAATATGCTCGGACAGCTCGGCCATCGCCAGCGAGTCCAGTCCAAGGTCCTCGATCAGCCGAGTTGCCGGGGTGAGATTGACCGCATCGCTCGAAACCTGCGCGAGCGCCTGTGCAAGCCACGGTTCGATTTCCGCACTGTTTGCTACCACCAGCTGGTCCGCGGTGCTTTCCAGCATTTGGCGCAGGGTCGCCACGACTTCGTTGCGTTTGATCTTACGCGTCCGGGTGCGCGGCAGCTCTGCCTCGGTAAAGCGGAGAATCCGAACGTGCTTGTGGGGGCTGAGCCCCCGCGCAATCTTGTCGAAATCCGCGCGCAGGCGATCTTCAACCGAGCGCCGGCTTTCGCCGCGGGCGTAGGCCGGAACCGCCAGCGCCGCGACCTGCTCACCTTCGCCGACCTTGAGTCCGACGACGGCCAACTCCTTGAGATATTGGGAATGGCCGTAGGCCTCTTCGAGCTCATCGATGTAGATGTTGTTGCCGCCCGAATCGACGATGACTTCCTTGGCGCGCCCGACGACGTAGAGCATGCCCTGCTCATCAAATCGTCCGAGGTCCCCCGTATGCAGCCATCCGTCGCGCAGTACTTCGTCGGTGGCGGCTTGGTTGCGGTAATAACCCGCCATGATGTTGGGGCCGCGCGCTACGATCTCACCGATGCCGCCTGAATCGCCGTCGAGCTTCACCTCGATGCCGTTCAGCGGCCGACCAACCGAGCCGACCGTAAGTGGTTCGTCGGGACGCGCCGCGCTCAAAACCGGAGCGGCCTCGGTTAGCCCGTAACCCTCCAGCAAGCGAATTCCGATGTCGTTGAAGAACCGCGCGACGCGCTGGGGCAGGGCAGAGCCGCCGCTGACCGCGAGTCGGAGCCTTCCGCCCAGCGCATGATGAACTTGCCTGAACAAGACCGAGCCGAGGTTGATTCCCGACTCGTCATCCAGGCGCCGGTTGAGATTGCGCAATTGCCCGAAGGCCGCGCCGAAAAACGGCCCGCGCCCTTCGACCTCGTCCATGATCCGGCGATGAACCGCCTCCCAGAGCGCGGGCACCCCGATAAGCGCCGTGGGCCGGATGTCAGCCATGATGCGCGAGAGTTCCTTGGAGTCGAAGTGCAGCGCGTAGGCGATAGTGGCGCCGCTTGCGAGGGGAAGCAGTAGGCCGCAGGTGAACTCGAAGGCGTGATGAAGCGGCAGCAGCGAGAGCAGTGTGTCCTCGCCGGAGAGCGAGAAGACTCGCCCGATCATTCCGACCTCCGCGCCGAAGTTTCCGTGGGTGAGCATGACGCCCTTGGGCGTGCCGGTACTGCCCGATGTGAAAACGATCGAGGCGAGGGTCTTGCGATCCGGCGGGGAAGGGGTCGCTACTTTGCGGCCGAGGATAAACGGCCGGGACAGCTCGGCCAGGTCGAACTCGGTGATCCCGGAGACCGCATCGCGAATGCCGCTGCCTAATCGCTGCGCGACTTCGGCGGAAACCAGGGCGGCCCGCGGTTGCGCGATCTTGCAAATTGGGGTCAGCTCCTCGGCAGAAACCAGATGGTCGAGCGGCACCGCCACCGCTCCGGCGAACAGAATCGCGAAATAGGCCAGCACCCAGTCCGGAGAATTTTCGGAAATCAGCAGGACGCGATCGTCGGGCTTGATCCCGCGCTGCGCTAACAGAATTCCGGCCCGATGCGCGCGATCGCGGAGCTCGCGATAGGTGACAGAAGTCCGGGTCCCCGAGGCAGTCCGTGCGATCAACGCCTCGGAAGAGCCGTAGCGCTCGGCCGCGCGGTCGATCAGATCGATCAGGTGACGAAAGCGCGGCAGCGGCGCGCGCACGCGCGTGTGCAGATCGAGTTGCGGGTAGATATGACGGCGCAATCCCGGCATGTGGATGTCAATCCAGTAATGGCGCCAATCGATTTGCTCGGGCCGAAACGGGTGCTGGGCCACATCTTGCGCGCGCAGCGAGGAGTAGAGCGCGCGGATGTTAGCGCCGTGGAAAGTGTAGGAGAGTTCTAGGATGTAGGGCCGATAGATATCGACCAGTCCGCGCGCCAGGTCGGTGTTTTCTTTGAGCGAATCGATACGGTTCTCGATCTTGCGCAACCGCCGCTGCGTGTTCCTACCTACCGGGCGTATCAGGTCGATCGTCCGCTTGAGAAGGCGCGGCAGCATCTCACTGGCAAGGTTGTAGGTTCCTTCGGATACGGCGGTTGCTTCGAGATGCCGCGCGAGCCAGCCCATCTCTCCCTTGTCTCTGCCGTGCTCCCGACGATTGGCGAGTCCGGTCAGCTCGACCAGACGGCGCATCGACATCGGATTCCGATCTGACGTGCAGAGCTGATAGATGGGTTTCTGGCGTCTAAGAAGCAGCGCCGCGAGAATTGGGATCATCGCGTGTGCCGCCAGATCGACCGGGATTACATCGAGCACGAGCTCTTTCTTGGCGGGGTAGAACCGATAACCGCGCCCTGCCAGATAGGTTAGGGGTGCACTGGTGTTGACGCCCTGGTTCCATCCCGGGAATGGATCCGCCAGCGCACCTTCGATGACGGCGGGACGTACTACCGTTACGTCGAGGCGGTCGCGCGCGGCGAGCACCAACTGCTCGCCGAGGCTCTTGGTGTAGCTGTAAGTATTGGGCCACCCCCAGATTAGCGAGCGCTGTTTGCCGACTTCCTTGAGGCGCTCTTCCACCCATCGCTTGCGGCGATGCTCGATGGCGCGCGGCTCGTCGATGCCGGTGTCATCCTCCTCGTCCACTGCGCCACGCAATTCCGCGTTGCGGACGTGATCACGTGATTCGGCCTCAACTCGAGCAATCGCACCGAGCGCATCGCGAATTTCATACTCGAGGTTGAAATTCTTTTTCCCGACTGGGCACCAGTTCTCCGGAATGTCGTCTTCGTACCGATGGCCATCCGCTGCTCCCGCGACATAGCACGTGGAGATGTGCAACATCGCGGCACCGGACTTGCGGCAAAAATCGAGCACGTTGGCGACGCCCGTGGTATTCACCTCCATCGCCTTGGCCAGCGAGGCCTCGAAATTGACCAGGCCGGCGCTGTGCACGACCGCGTCGAGGCTATCGCGCTTGAACGGCTCCGCGCCCTGGCTGAGGAGGCCAGGATTGGTGATATCTCCAGGCACCACGGCAATCTTGTCCTCGATATGGCGCTCAAAGCGGGAGCCCAGGTCTTCGCGCAACGGGGTCATGACCGGAGAGTCGAGAATCTCGCGTCGAAATCGGTTCAGGCTGCTGCGCTTGTCGCCACGGATAAGCAGGTAGATTCGCTCCACCTCAGGGTGATGCCGCAGCATCAGCAGGAGAAACACTTTGCCAAGAAACCCGGTACCGCCGGTGAGCAGAATTCGGCGATGCCGGAAGATCTGATCGAGCGGCGGCATCGCAGCTGCCGCCGCGTGCCCATTGTTACGGCTATTCGACATCAGCAATCACTATCGGCGGCAAATGGAGATAGGTGATGGTCGCCGAGCGTCCCAGCTCGGCGGTTGCCATCGCGATGGCTTCATCGAGAGTATCGGCCGCGTCCCAGCCCAGGCGCGCGGCGACTTCGGGTTCTTCGCACCCCGCCGCAATCACCCGGCCGACGTGCTGGCGGGCGGGCTCACCCCAGTACCACATGTAGAATGGATGCACGCCGTGGTAGGCGTGGCCATAACGATACATGTGGATATAAGTCGGGTTGCGCGCGAATTCCTCTTCGAATTGCTTTTCGAGCTCGGTTGCTTCGGTCGTTTCGGCGAGACATCGATGGAAAAACTCGATGTAACTCGGATGATGCTCGGGATGGAACTCGTCGCGCAGCGGATGGCACAAGATCACAGTACCGCCTTCCCGCACCAGCGGCTTGCCTCGATACATATTGAAGAGGTAGCCGAGGCCGGTACACTGCACCAGGACCGGGTTCATGATCGAGTTGACGTTGTAGGGGCAGATGAAGGGGACGCCGAGGATCAGGATGTCGCTCTGGCCCTTAACCGGAACCGCGTATTGTTGAAAAACGCGCGCGAGCGCCTTCTGATGAACCGCTTCCGTCTCGCCCGCCCACACGCCCGTCATTCCATACGGCGAACTGTAGTTGTACATGGCCTGGCGGCGGAAATCGTTGGTCATGTTGCCGAGCGCCCACCGGAAAGCCTTCAGGCGGGTGCGATCCCAGTCTGTGAACCGGTCTTCGTTCTTGTGTAGAAAATCCAGCGTCGGACCGAACATGCGGGTGTTCACCGCGGACTCTACCGTGAAAACCCTCAGGTGTTCGTTGACAATTCGGCCCATCCGATTGGTACTGCGATGCATTCCCGAACGGGTCGGGTCCATATATGAGTGCGAGTCGCGCAAAGTTGCGGCGTTGTGGTGATGACGCAGGCTCTGGTAGGGCGCGAGGCCGACCGCAACCGACTTGTGACCGCCATCCATCGGGACCAGGTTGATATTCACGTAGATGACCAGGTCGGATTCGGCGGCGCGTCGCGAGAGCCAGACCTCCTCGTTGTGATCCGTCTTGCCGAGCATGACCAGCTCGGCTTTGTTTTCCCCGTCAAAGTTGTAAAGTCGATCTGGCCAGAATTGCTTGAAAACCTTCTCGCCGACCATCCGGCGGATCTCCGCTTCGGTCATCCGCCGGTGCAGCGCGGTCGCAACAACTAGATGGACGTCGTCGACGCCGTAATCAGCCAATGTCTGTACGACCTGGTTTAGGATGCGCTCGCGGATGTCGGGACGGCGCATCTGCGGCAAGGGCAGGCTGATATCGTCGATCGCGATAGTAATCCGCATGTTCGGATTGAGCTGTGCGAACAGCGGGTCAGCGTTCTCGGGGCGGAGTAAGGCGTAGCGAATTGCCTGATCCGGATCGGGCAGCTCGTCGAGCGGCGGCGGCGCATAAATGACGCGGGTCCCGATCGGCAGCTTTTCGTAGAGGTATTCGTCGCCATAGGCGATCAGACGGTTCTCGGAACGGCGATTCACCGTGACCACCAGATCGCGCCGCGCGCCAACCTGGTGCTTAAGGTCGGCGGGTTTGAGTTCTTTGAGCTTCGCTTCAGGACGCGCCATCCGCGGATCTCCCAGGAAGTTCAAGGATGGCGGCGCCGGACGCCTCGTCCGACTCGTCATCGGTGGATTTGTCAAATCGCAGGATCGGCCACTGGCGGCTCATCGCGGCTGCACGCAACTTGCGATCGGGATTCACCGCTACCGGGTGCCCGAGCGCAACGAGAAACGGCAAATCATAGTGAGAATCCGCGTAGCCCCAGCACTTGCGCAGATCGAAGTTGTGCTGGGTGGCGAAGCTCGCGCACCAGTGGGCCTTTTCGTCCGCGGCCATAATCGGTGGCGCAAGTCTGCCGGTGGCGCGGGCATGAGAGATGATCAATCGATTAGCTGCGAAGTACCTAATCTCCAGCTCACGGCAGAGCGGTGCCACGATGAAGTCCGGTGATCCGGTTACCAGAACCGGCTCCAGACCGATTTTGCGATTTGCTTCGACCAATTCGATAGCGGAATGGTACAGGTGCTTGATCAGCACGCGGTCGCAGTATTCCTGCCCGAGCTCGACCAGCCGGTCTACGGAAACACCTTTGAGACACTCGAACAGCACCTGATTCAGCAAGCGCCGGTCCTTGCGCTCGGCCAGGAACAGCCTCGGAGCGCTGGCCGCCAGCCCGGCAATCGAACCGATGCGCCGATGCCACTCGCCGAGGTTTGTCAGGACGAAAAGCGCGGCGTGCACCAGGTTGAGGTCGGCGAGGGTGCCATCGAGATCGTAGAAAGCCGCGCCCGACGCGGCTTTGCCGCGTCCGTTCCGTGACGGTTTTGAGCCTAAAACTGACATGTCATTCTATTTCGCGGTAAATAAAAAGCCGGACTTGGTGCCGCAAGCGCCGCTCCGCTTGACCGCGTCGAGCAGCTCCTGGCGCGCCACACCACGCAGCCCGAAGTCGAGGACTTCCTCCACCAGCTTGTCGGTATCAGCGGCGGCGCTCCGCGAGAGCAGGCCCACCACTTCCTTTATCGCACCCAGAATGCAGTACGCGATCGCACGGGTGTCGCTCTGGCGTACCAGGTGCATCTCGATGCCTAGGTCGAGCGAACGCTGGATGAGCGCCGCGATGCGGTCATAGAAGTTAAGAATCTTCTCATCTAGGTCCCGATCGAACCCGGTCGAATGGTTAAGAAGAATGTCGGTCAGCTCACGTTCATCAAGGACATAGGTGACGACGCGGCGCAGGTTGGCGCGCAGCTGTTCGACGGGGTCGGGGCTCTCGGGACCGACGCGCAGGCGAAGGATACGGGACGCCAGTTCGGTGAGAACCTGTTCAAGGAGTTCTTCGAAAAGATCTTTTTTGTTTTGAAAATAGAGGTAAAAGGTACCGCGCGCGATCCGGGCGCGGCTGATGATGTCCGCGACGTTAGTGCGATGATAGCCCTTGCGGGCGAAAATTCGCTTGGCGTGGCGCAGAACCTGTGCGCGCCGGGCCTGTCGTTCCATCCCGTTACCTTGCCGAAGTCTAGAGGCTAGTGACGGCGGGCGGGACTGTCAAATCAGACGGTCCACAGAATTGTTGGGTTTTCCACAATTCAGGGCGGATAGATTCGGCCGGTAAGTAGGCATAAATTCGCAGAAACCATAGGTTTTTAGGGTCGACCAATGACGGAGGCGGAGTTCTGGAACAAAGCGCGCGAAGTCGGCGCGAAAGCGACCTGGGCGTATCTGGCGACCACCAGAGGCGATCAGCCCAAAGTGCGCGTTGTCCACCCGGGAATCGAGGGCAAGTGCGTGTGGGTCGCGACCGGCCGTAGTTCGGCCAAGGCGAGACAGATAGGGAAGAACCCGCGGGTCGAGCTCTTCTATCAAATTGGATCCGACATGGTTCATCTGACCATCACGGGTCACGCGCGGTTCGTCGAGGATCCCATCGAGAAACAGCGAGTTTGGGAAGGCAAGATTTTCGACTACGAGTTGGGACAGTTCTGGCCGCAGGGTCCTGGCTCGAAGGATTTCGGCTTGCTGCTGATTGAGCCCGAGAGCGCTGAGCTGACCTCTTTGCATGACATGACCCAAGGGAAAAGTCCCGAACGATGGCGGGTTTCGAAGTAGGGTCGACCCGCACCGCCCCGCGGTGCGCATTCTCCCGTAAGTTTAAATGCAAGGATGACCCCTAGCGGGGGGTTAGCCGCGGACGCGCTCACGGGCGAAAATTGCGCGCTCCTCGGCGGACATCTTTTCGCGGATGCGTGAACCTTTGCCGAGATGCCGGTAGCGGCCGCCTTCCGAGAACAATTCCTCGTAAGGCTCGGCAGGAATCCGCTCGGCGGGGGGCTCATCGCCGACTTTAACTCCGAGCGCGTCCTCGACCAGCTTGGTGTCGTACATTCGGACTGCATCGTAATCAGTCAGCAGTGCGCAAACTTCGACGCAGATGTAGCAACCGATGCATTCCTGGAAACGGTCTTGAACAGGCTGCACGCCGCGGCCCGGCACCGAGCCCGGGCTAAGATATTCGATACATTGCACGGGGCAGAATTCGGGGCATTTGCCACAAGGAAAGCACAGGTTGATGTCCATGAACGCGACTTCGCGTGGACGCTTTTTCTTGTGCCCAACATCTTCGGGGGTTTCTGGGATGCGATCTTCCTTGAGCCGGCGCTTGATGATTTCTATGGCGCTCATGAAAGTATCTCACACCGGTGCTGTGCGAGCGGTCAAGCTCGACCAATATGCAGCGTCAGCTATTTCAACGCACGGACGTTCCCATCCGAGGAGGCGACGTACACGGTGCCCGAGGTTCCCGCACTAACCTGCACTACGGTACCGAGATCCCGGGCGGACCATTCGAGGTTGCCGCCGAGGTCGAGCATCACCGATGATGCAGCGACATCCAGCGCGTCGAAAATAGTGCCATTGCTAAGCGCGGCGATTGCACGCGGCAGCGGCACAAGTGATTTTGATGACCACTGGACCGTACCGCTTGAATCCACCGCATAGAGGGCATCGGAGCCAAAGAAGATCAGTCCGGTGCCGCTCACCGAGGGTCCCGAGGTCACTGCCGCGCCGCTTGGCACCCGCCAAATGATCGAGCCCGTGCTTGCATCCAATGCATATACGCCACCCGTGGACGAGCCCACGTACACGACGCCATTGGCGACGGCCAGCTCTCCGGAAAAGCCACCTTCGGGAGCGAAATTCCACAGCGAGCTTCCGTTGGCGGTCGCGGCAACAAGGTCTCCGCCGTTGGAAGCGACCGCGACGCCACCGGGTATGATCACTCCACGACTTGGATTTCCCACCGGCAGGCTCCACAACGTCTCACCGTCACTGACTGCGATGAGGTTGCCGCTCTCACTCGCGTACACGGCGGTGCTGTCGGCTGCTAGCGGGCCGTTGCCGGTTCCCACTTGCGCCTTCCACTTGGGACGGCCGCGATTGTCGAGCCCATAGATCCACGAGGTGGTTCCCTGCGCGAAGATGGTTCCGTCTGGGGCGACGGCCGCGGCCAGCCCGCCTGCGGGCCGGTCGAAGACCTGGTGTCCCGTTGTGTCAATCGAATGAAGCATTCGGTCGCTGGTGATGAAATTAGCGGTGCCCTCCGCACCCGATACAATTGGGCCGGCCACCGGTGCATTCCCATCAAAGGTCCACAGCACCGTCGGGCCGGAATTACTTTGTTCCTCCGCGTTCGAAATCTGCGCCGCCGCGGCGGCTGGCGTCGGGGTCACAGTCGCGCATGGGGGGCAGGAGCCGGAGCTTACCCCGACACCCACGGTGACCGGCCGGGATGTGATTCCACTAGAACTGGCGTTGATACACGCGCAACCATCGTTGAGGCCCGTGTATTGTCCGCCATGGTTGCTCGTCGGCGGCTGAAGCACTTGGACGCTCCCCGGAGGGCTATTGTTGGAGGTCCAAAGGGTGCTGATGGCGTTGGTGATGTCCGTGAATGTAGTCTGCTTGCCTCTGACCAGAATTCCTTGAGCATTGAAGTTTATCGAGACCCCGCTGCCGGACACGGCGGTGCTGGTCGCCAACGGTGAGCATGCGGTCGGAGTAGGGGTTGGCGCGCCGGAAGCGGTGGGGGTCGGTGTTGGTGGTGGCGGTCCCTGGCAGATGTTGATGCCCGCCAGCGCGAATGCGGGCGAAGGGCTCGCGGTGGGACAAAGGCCCGCGACGAATATTCCTTTGCTGTTGAAGGACCCGAAGCAACTGCTTCCGCCTCCGCAACTCGCCATTGTCACGCCCAGAACGAACACACCCACCGGGAGGACTACCAACCATAGCTTCCACCGAAACATCGAGCACTGAGCTTTGACGGCGCGTTGTGGCGCTGTCAAGTACGAATCGCAACTAAGCGTCGGTCAGTACTAAACCATCGTGATTAGCATCGAATCGCGGTCACTCGGGTGTACGGGGTGACAATCCGACGCTGGAGAGAATCGAGAACGATCCTGTCAGGCCAGCGCGCGTGTTCGTCACGTCATATGTCAACGAGCATGGGCGTACCAGGTTCGCCCATGACCTAGCTAACGCTGGGCAACCTCTCGTGGCGAATGTAGTAGTCGACCCTTCCGGTCTAGGCAAGATTTTGCTTTGCCAGGCTCGTCTACAACTGCGGAGACGTTTTCAACTCGAAAACTGAGGATGCTGCGCCAAAAGGTCGCCAAAAAAAGCGGGCGTTAGGAGAGGGGGGGAACTCTCCAACGCCCGCCCGTTCGTAGCGGCCGTCCGCATTACGGTACGGACGGTGTCCCCGGTCAGTGGGAGGAGCAACCAACCGGGTCGGTGCCAGAGCCTTGCACCTACTGGAATAGACGCAGACGAATTCAAAATAATTCATTGCCCAAAATTCTTGGAAAATAGCCCCTCCGCGCCGATGGTTCCTCTGTTGCGAAAGGGCCGGCACAATTAAACTCGCCATTTAGGAGGAACAATAGAAATGGAATATCGGAGGCTAGGCGGCACGGGTCTCAAAGTGGCCGAGCTGTGCCTGGGATGCATGACCTTCGGGCGCGAGACCGATGAAGCCAACGCTCGCAAAATCATCGATCGCTATCTCGAATTAGGCGGTAATTTCCTGGATACCGCCAATGTGTACGCAGCTGGCGCGTCAGAAGAAATCACCGGGCGAATCATCAAGGAGCGCCGCCAGTCGCTGGTCTTGGCGACCAAAGTCCGCTTCAATGCCAATGTTTTCTTGGGTAAACCGGTTCCCCCCAATGATATCGGGCTGTCGCGGGGTCACATCATGACCGAAGTCGAGCGTAGCCTCCGGCGGCTACAGACAGACTATATCGACCTGTATCAGGTACATTCGTGGGATTTCGAAACGCCCATCGAAGAAACAATGCGCGCGCTTGATGACCTGGTGCGCCAGGGCAAAGTTCGCTATCTGGGCGCCTCTAACTTCATGGCCTGGCAGCTGATGAAAAGCCTTTGGGTCAGCGACAAACACAACTACGCGCGTTTCGATTGCCTGCAGCCTCAATACAGCCTAATTTCGCGCGAAATCGAGCGCGAGATCCTGCCGCTTTGCCGCTCCGAACAGGTTGGTGTAATTCCTTGGAGTCCACTCGGAGGTGGCTTTCTGACCGGCAAATATCGCTCCGGGGAGAAGCCTCCGCAGGACAGCCGACTGGCCAAGCTCGACCTATGGGGACGGCTTGCGAACGAACGCAACTACCGGACGCTCGAAGCGGTTGAGAACCTCGCCAAAGAGCGTGGGCGAGGTATCGCGGAAGTAGCGCTCGCGTGGGTGAATCAGCAGCCCGGCGTGAGCTCGGTCATCTATGGCGCGCGCACGACTCAGCAGAACGACCAGAATCTCTCCGCGCTCGGCCTTCGTCTGGAACAAGCTGAACTCGACGCTCTGGACAGAGCGAGCGCGTTGGCGCCCGAGTATCCAGGCGCAATGCAGACCCGCAATCAAAGCCGTCGCTAGGAGCCCAATGGAGGAGATGGTAGCCCACGAAAATATCGTTTGGAGCGCACATCGCGTCTTCCTCCGGACCGGAAGCGACGTTCGGTCGGTACTGCCGGTAATTGAAGCCTGGACGGGCCACGTCCTGCTCGGCTTGGGTCGGCACTCTTTTTGGCCGCAACCGGAACCTCGGCGTTCGGCGACGGCCGGACTTGGCAGTTGACCTCGAAGGCAGTATGTAGACTTTGCGTAGGTTCGCGACAGGAGTTGAGAGGCACTAGAAGGAGGTCCTTATGCACGTCGGCTACGGATGCGTTTTTCAAAATCCTGAAAACAAACTTTCCGACCGCGAGGTCTGGCAAAATGAAGTTCGCCTGGCCGAGATGGCGGAGCCGCTCGGCTTCGATTCGGTCTGGGCGGTCGAGCATCATTTCGATGACTACACGATGTGTCCGGACCCGGTTCAGTTTCTCACCTACATGGCGGGCCGGACCCGGAAGGCGCTGCTCGGCTCGATGGTGGTGGTGCTGCCTTGGCATGACCCGCTGCGGGTCGCCGAGCAGGTTGCACTGATCGATCACATGTCCGATGGGCGGTTTATCTTCGGAATCGGGCGCGGTCTCGCACGCATCGAGTACGAGGGCTTCCGCATCGACCAGAACGAGGGGCGCAGCCTGTTTGTCGAATACGCCGAGCTGATCATGAACGCCCTCGAGAAGGGCTACATGGAGGGCGGCTCCTTCACCAAGCAGCCGCGCCGCGAGATTCGTCCGCTCCCGTTCAAGTCTTTCAAGGGACGCACCTACGCGGCGGCGGTCTCGCCCGAGTCCATGCCGATCATGGCGAAGCTGGGAGTGGGTCTGCTGGTGATTCCACAGAAGCCGTGGGAAGCGGTCAAGAAGGACTTCGAGGTCTACCATCAGGTCTGGCGCGAAGTGAACGGCACCCCTCCGCCCAAACCACTCAGCGGCGGATTTGTTTTCGTCGACGAGAACAAGGATCGCGCTGAAGAGCAGGCGATGAAGTGGTTGTCAGGTAACTACAGGACCGTGATCAAGCACTACGAGATGCAATCGGAGAAATTCGGTACCTGGAAGAGCTACGAATCTTACCAACAGATCAACAAGTTTATCGCCAAGCACGGTATCGAAGGCGCGGCACTGGATTTTGCGAAGCTGATGCCGTGGGGGACCCCGGATATGGTGCTGGAGAAGCTCCAGTTCATCCGCGACACCATAGACGCACGGGGATTCATGCTGAATTTCAGTTACGCGGGGATGCCGTTCGATGAGGTGGAACGAAATCTCAAGTGCTTTGCTAAGCACGTGCTACCTGAAGTGAAGAAGTGGCCAGCGGAACCGCTGGGTGAAGGAGCCGAGCTCCCCACGCACGCGGCGGCTTAAAAAACGGTTCGAACGAGGCAAACACAGGGGCGATCGGAAACGGCCGCCCCTGTTCTTTTTCTACAACTCGAGTTTGAAATTCTTGTAGTCCGCGCCGGCAAATGAGATGCGCCGGGGCGTCACCCGGATCATCCGGAGCGCTTCATTGGCAAAGAAGCGCTCTTCGAAGGGATTTTTCCTGATGAAATGGTCTTTGAGGGCGTTCCACTGGTCGCCGCGCGGAATTTCGCTCGCAGTCCCATAGATAGTGGCCCGATTCACACGGAAGGTGGGGATGTCGCCCCTGTCACGATCGTCGATCTGAACCGTGACGCCCGGCCGTTCGATCAGGTTTCGGTACTTGTCGCTATCGCCCATTATGAATAGCAGTTCGAGTTCAGAAGTCTCGGCAAATGCCTGCATCGTGGCGGTCGGCCATTCTCGCCCCTGAGTGGAAAAGACCGCCACGTGCTGACTTCCAAACAGGTCAAGCAGCTTCTTCTTTTGGCTGTCATCCATCATGGTGGTCGTTGTACTACAGGCCCTTGTCAGGAAACATCAGTCCAGGGCGCCCTTCGCCATAGTGCTCCTCCTCTCCGACCAAGACGGTTTTGATTGGCTCGTCCTCGAGAAAAAGAATTCCCTGTCGCGCGGCCGGCCAAAACCGGCGCGCAGAACGAAGAGTGGTTCAAAGGCGCGGCGATACTCCCACGCCAGGAATATCTGAAGTCCAATCACCAGGGCCGCCGGACCGGCTCCGGCCGGCGCTAGCAAAGCATGAAACAAGGCAATGTTAACGACCACTGGCGCAAGCAGCAGCAGAGCGATCGGAACCAGTATTCCGCTCAGTAGCATCAAGCCGGCCACTATTTCCGTGCTCCATAGAAGCGGCATCATATAACCGGTCTTAGCGAGCGCAGCGGTAAACGTAGCCGCCTGCGTTGGCAGGGCGGGCTCTACCGCATGAAATATGGCAGCCGCTGGAGCCGCGACAAAGATTAGGCCAAGGAGACTTCGTAGGACGATGGTCAATTTATAATTCATCGATAAATGCTCTTTGTGTAAGTTACCGGCTTGCTACACAGCAGATGCGTCTCCCATCTGCAGTCGTGCGCCTGAGTCCGAAGCAGCAATCGGTTCGCCGAATCTGGAGTACAGCTGCCACACGGTCAGGGCGATGCTCACCATCAACAGCGGAACGTAGAAACTCACAACCATCCACGTAACACCGGTTGCTGCCCCGAACAGGTTTTCGTGGATGCCGTTGGAAACATTCGAGACCGTATCGAAAGCGGTTGTGATCACAAGCAACCAAGTCAAAGCGGCGGCGCCTTGAACTCTGTGTCGGAGGGCCAGAATCACAACGAACGCGAGCGCCGCGCCGGCGAGGTCTCCGTAGACGAGCCGCGTCAGGGCGGCATCGGAGATCGGAAATCCGGCGCGCTGCGCGGAGTAGGCTTGCAGCGCGACGTAGCGAAAGACATGCGGCCACACCAGGGCCGTCAGCGCCGTAGCTCGTTCCTGTCGAGCGAGCCAGGGCGCGACGTACCAGGATGCGACGCTGCCGAACACGAGCATGCTCGTCAATTGCGTCAGTCCCAACGCTGTTTTCAGTCCCATGTTCTCTTCCTCCCGAGCCACCGCGCGCCCTTTATTTTTCGGTCGAGACTTGCCCCGTCCGAATCGGCGCAAAGAAGTTAATGAGATTACCGTCCGGATCGCGGAACAACATCGATCGATTGCCCCACGGCTGATTGGTGGGCTCAAGCACGAATTCCGTGACCAGCTTTCCCAGGCGACTGCGCTCGAGATCGACGTCGGCGACCTGAAAATCGAAAACTACTGATCGATTAGAGCCCGGCTGCGTGGCCCGCGCTCCATATGCGTCCATTGTCTGTTGGCTTGAGATTGCCAGCGCGGCCCCGCTGGCCGCGAATTCGACATAAGCGTCACTCAGGAAGTTCGGGGTGATTCCGGTCACCTCGCGATAGAAGTTCGCCAGGGCGCCTACGTCGGCAGTAACGATTCGAGCGAACGACAATTTCATGATTCCTCTTTTGGCCGGTCGTCTTGTCGGTGTCCGGCGACTTTGCTGTCAAATCATAGACGGCGCAGCGCGTCGCTCGTGACAGCCGAGTGCGGCCCTGGGAGGTGTCGGTTTGAAGTTGAAGAACCAGCGCCGTGCCAATGGGTGCCGCGCGACTCTTCTTGAACACCGCCGACTAGGAAACAACCGGGGGACACGCCGGCAGCTCTCCAGCAGACGTCGGTGAGGTTACTAATTCGCCAGAGGTTGGTGAGATCGCAAATGGCGATGCTCGTCGGCAGCGCAATGGCTTTGTCGGGCGAGGCGAAGCGCAGAACATGGTCCGCGTAGTGTCGGCAATAGGTAACTGACTTGCTGCGCGAACCCAGGAAAACCTGCCCGGAGCCCGCCGACTTGGAGCTGCAACGCGATTTTTTATCTGGCTTGGTCAGCAGCGTTTTTGGTTACGACCCGCTCGACGGCGGACGCATTTGCTAGGCGTTTTCTGCCAAGGAGTGCAGTTTGTCCGGGTCGGCAAGAATGAAGATGTTGCGGATGCGGTGTCTCACCACGTCGAAGCTCATCACGCCCAAGGGTTTGCCATCCATATACGTCACAATGGCGGGGGCGAGATTGATGTCGCGAATTTCGAAGGTAATGGCCTGCGGCGCTTGCGCTTGTCCTGCCAACAAGAACTTGGCGACGCGGTGATTGCCGTGCAGCGGGCGGGTGAGGCTGCGGACGGCCCCGTAACGAACGCCGTGAGCGCCTCCGTCAGCGTAAAGCGTAACCTCCGGGGCCAGAAGTTCGAGTAAGTTCGTAAGGTCGCCCTGTCGCGCCGCGTCCAAAAAGCGCTCGACGATTTTCCTTACCTCCGTGGGACTGATTGCAAATCGCACCCGCCCTCCCTGCATGTTCTTTCTGGCGCGATTGACGATCTGCCGGCAATTCACCGGAGTCTTTCCTACGATTCGCGCGACCTCCGGGTAGTCGAAATCGAAAATTTCATGTAGCAGGAAGGCGGCGCGCTCCACGGGGGCGAGACTTTGCAGCATGGTCAGAAAGGCTATTGAGAGCGACTCCGCCAAGGTCGCGCTCTCCGGTGGTAGAGCGAGCAACGGCTCCGCCACTGGCTCCGGCAACGTCATTCCGGATGCGACTTCGCGACGTGTACGTGCGGAACGAAGATGATCCAGGCAAAGATGCGTGACCACGGTGCACAGATAGGCTCGCACATTGTCAATTTTCTCCTGCGAGAAAGCTTCGACGCGCAGGTAGGTGTCTTGCACCTTGTCTTCCGCATCGGCGACGCTGCCGAGCATCCGATACGCGATCGAGAACAGGAGCGGACGGTAAGATTCAAAATCCACTGCTTACCTTGACAGGCGCTGGACGCTTGCGCTCGGCTGTGTTGCGCCGCGCCGCGCAAGCCACTCGGA